>QMVM01000025.1 GCA_003661105.1 Methanosarcinales archaeon
GACGGAGTGATCACATCGGCAGACGCTTTAATTGTGCTTGAGATGGCTGCCCGCGGCGAATGGAGTGCGGAGGCGGACGTTGATGGCAATGATGTGGTCACGTCTCTCGATGCGCTGATGGTGCTGGGGGGTGGGGCGAGACAATGATTTTTTGGCTCTATTGATCGCGATCGCCCAAGTTTAACTATATAATTGTATCCCGGATCCGGGTAAGCGCATCATATATCCGTTCTCTCGACGCCGCATACGATATCCGGATGAAACCTGAACTTTCAGGACCGAACGCGGATCCGGGGGTGACTGCGATATACGCCTCCTCAAGCAAGCGTTCTGCGACAGCGTCACCTCCCCCATAGTCCGTAACATCCAGGAAGAGATAGAACGCACCGGCCGGCGTCGTGCAGTTAAACCCGAGCGATTTCAGCCCATCGACCAGAATATCCCGCCGTGCTCTGAACTCGGCTACCATCGAATCGACCGATCCGTGATCGATCCGTAGCGCGGTAACGCCTGCGTGCTGGACAAAGGATGCGGCATGGCTCACCGAATGCGACTGTAGTTTGAGCGCAGCTCTGACAATGTCCGGAGGCGCTGCCATGTATCCAAGACGCCAGCCCGTCATCGCGTATGATTTCGAGAAGCCGTTTATCGTGATCACGCGGTCGTGCATCTCGTCAAAAGACCCGATGCTGTAGTGTTTCTTGTCATAGATGATCTTCTCGTAGATTTCATCGGAGAGTACTGTGATGTCGTTATCGATTGCGATCTCTGCAATATCCTCGAGGTGTTTTTTCCCGAATACGGCACCACTTGGGTTTCCAGGACTATTTATGATGATGAGCTTTGTTTTATTTGTGACATAGTCCCCAATGTCAGGCGGCATAAAATCCTGATCTGTTGGGGCCCATACCGTGCGGGCGCCTGCATACCTGATGCACGCATCGTAACTGACCCACGCCGGATCGAGTAGTATTGCCTCGTCCCCTTCGTCAAGCACCGCCTGCACAGACTGGAAGACTGCTTGCTTTGCGCCAGGGGTTACGAGGATCTGATCGGGCGCGGCATCGAGTTTGTTCTCACTGCGAAGTTTCTCCACGATCGCATTCTTAAGTTCAGAGATTCCGGCAACAGGCGTGTAATGAGTCTCTCCGCGGCGGATCGACTGGAAAGCCGATTTGCAGATATATTCGGGCGTGTCAAAGTCCGGCTCTCCAAGACTCATGGTTATCACGTCATTTCCCATCCCCTCAAGTTCGGATGCAAGTTTTGCTATCGCAAGCGTTGCAGATTCCTCTATAAGGCTCAACCGTCTGGACGTCATGATATCAACCAATTTCTTATCGAGCTTAACAGCACGGAAGAGAGATCCTCCATGGAACGTTATTATTCCGTCAGTATTTAAGGATATGTCTGGACGGCATCAGTAAAGAAAGAAGAAAAACAACACCGGACACCAGAATGATCGTCGATCCCGATGGTAGATCAAAGAGATATGAAAGGTATATCCCGATTATAGAAAACATTGCGGAAAAAATCGTTGAAAGTACCATCATCTTCCATAAAACATCCGTGAACCGTCTGCTCACTGTGGCAGGTATTGTCAGGAGAGCGATCACAAGAATTATTCCGACCACGCGTATCAGCACCACCGCAGTCAGTGCGACAAGGCAGAGGAGCAGGAGATAGAGTCTGTGCGCAGGAACTCCGACCACCGTTGCAAACTCCTCGTCAAAGGACATTGCAAGGAATTCCTTGTAGAAAAGATACACTAAGATTACGATTACCACATCCAGAAGTAACATGATCAGGAGATCTGAATGCGGCACAGTCAGGATATTTCCAAAGAGATAACTGAATAGATCAGGAGCGTAGCCTGGTGTAAGCGATATGAACATGATTCCGATCGCCATACCCATCGCCCAGATGATGCCTATCGCAGCATCCTCGGAGAGTCCTCTTCGCCTGCTAACCTCACCTATAGAGAGCGCAGATGCGATGCTGAACGGAATCACGCAGATGACCGGTTCGATTCCAAGAAAGTACCCGAGACCAATACCGCCAAAGGAGGCGTGAGCTATTCCGCCACTTATAAAAACGATCCGTTTTACAACGACATACGCGCCCACGATTCCACATGCGATGGCTGATAGCAGTGCCGCAGTCAGCGCATTCACCATAAATCCATACTGTAGGATCTCAATCATCCAGACCATCTCAACCACTTCAATGCTCCTTTAATACCCTATGCGGGAGACCATGCGCGATAAATTCTACCGGGCACTGGTATGCCGCCTCCAGATCGTCCGAAGTCAGCTCTTTCGAGTTGTGATAGAAGAGTCTTCGGTTGAGGCATGCGATCTTATCGACGTAAATCGAGATTGCTGTGAGATCATGGGAGACCATCACGATCGCCATCTTTTCCTTTAATTTCTTAAGTATTTCATAAAACTCGGTCTGTATGTGGGCATCGATCCCTGCTGTCGGCTCATCGAGCAGGAGCACTTCCGGCTCTGTCACCAGTGCACGCGCGATGAAGACTCTCTGTCGCTCTCCTCCCGACAATTTACCGATTTGTCTCTTTGCGAATGGTAGCATATCTACCATTTTTAGCGTATCGTGCGCCAGTTTCCTATCCTGATCGGAGTATCTACCAAATAGTCTCTGTCCGGCGCGTCCGGTCAGCACCACATCCATGACACTGATCGGAAAATCATGGTCAAAGGGGCTATGCTGTGGGACGTAGCCTATGTGCCTCCTGTTGCCCTCAGGATCACCACCAAGAACCTTGACTTCGCCCCTTTCAGGTGTTATCAGCCCGAGCATGACTTTCAGGAGGGTTGTCTTCCCGCCGCCGTTGGGTCCGATGATTCCAAGAAAGTCGTGGCTGCGTATTGAGATTGTAACATCCTCAAGGACCGGCAAACCATCGTGGTACACCCACACGTCCCTTAAACCGATCACTTCACTCTTCATGTCATGTCAGGTATCTGGCAAATGCCGCTGATACCGCGCGCATATTCGCAGTATAATCTTTTGCAAGCGGGTCAATGAATACAACCGTTCCGCCGATCTCATCTGCTATAACCTCCGCACTCTCGGAATTGAACTGTGGCGAGGTAAATACTGTGGTGATGTTGTTCGCTCTTGCGGTGTCTGCCAGACGCACAAGGTCGGACGCACTCGGCTCTTTTCCCTCGATCTCGATCGGTACTTGCTCCAGCTGGTAATCTCTTGCAAAGTAACCCCACGCCGGATGATAGACCATGAACTTCCTGTTTTTTATTTCAGAAAGGTTGTTTCTGATATCTTCATTAAGATCCGAGAGGTCTTTGAGATAATCTTCCGTGTTTCTGGCGTAGTACTCACTGTTACCCGGATCGATCTCGATCAATGCATCGCTTATGTGCTCTACTTGAGTCCTTGCCAGTGCTGGTGAAAGCCATGTATGCGGGTCATTTCCAATGATTTCGATCCCCTCTGACGAGTCAACGACCTTCATACCCCTGTTTGCAGATTCGATATTTTCCATCCACTCATTCTCAAACGGGATGTGCCCTATCTGCACATAGAGTTTTGCACGGCTGACACCCTGCAGTTGACCTGGACTCGGTTCATAAGTGGCAGGGCTTGCTCCGGGTGGAATCATGACCGTAACAGCGACTTTCCTCCCTCCGATTTGCTCCACAAACTCCTTCTGGGGAAGAATGCTCACAATGATCTGTATCTGTCCATCCGGCTCTTGTCCCTGCTCCCTTGAGCGCTCCTCCGGGCTGATGCAACCACAGATCAAACCACAAATCAACGCTGCTAAGAACAGAAATACTACCAACTTCGTTCTCATATCATACACCTATGAGGTTACCTTTACATCACTACATCTTCTTTAAGGTGATGCATACTAAGATGATTCGATTCGAGCGTGCAATAAAGATGCGAGAGGTGCAAGGGATATGGTTAATAAGCCCCTGCAAAGAATCAAGAAAGATAGATATACCATAACGACAAAGTGTAATGATCATGATATCTAAACAACCAAGAAAGCAGAGAAAAGCGCAGTATCAAGCGCCTCTGCATAAAAAACAGAAGTTTATGGGTGCTCACTTAAGCGAATCGCTGCGGGAGAAGTATGGACGAAGAACGTTTGGTGTCCGGTCCGGAGATTCCGTAAAAATTATGCGCGGCGAGTATGCTGGTACGGAAGGCAAAGTAGAGCAGGTCAATCTGAAGAAGGGCACACTCGCGATCGATGGCGCAACGTTATTTAGAGCGGATGGGGAAGAGGTTCCAAGACCGATATATCCGTCGAATGTAATGATAACCAAACTGGATCTTGATGATGAAATTAGAGAACAACTACTTAGCAGGGGTGATTGAGTGAGCAGACATCAGAAAAGACTTTCAATGCCGAAAACCTGGAATATACAGAGGAAGACTCATAAGTGGGCCATTAAAGCTTCACCGGGTCCTCATTCCGGGTTAAAAAGCATCCCTTTGTTGTTGGTCCTACGGGACGTAATGAAACTTGCAAATTCGAGTAAGGAGGCGAAGAAGATCCTGCATGACGGGAATATACTGGTAGATGGCGTTGTCAGACGGAATTCCAAGTTTCCGGTAGGGGTTTTCGATGTTATAGCCATACCGAAGATTGATCTGTCGTACAGGGTTTTTCTGGATGAGAAACAGCGACTCAGTCTGAGGAAAATCAGCGACCCCGAGGTTAAATTGTGCAAGATCACAGATAAAACGATTGTTAGGGGTGGAAATACCCAGTTGAACCTCCACGATGGTTCGAATATCATTTCTGACGAGTATTCTTACCACTCCTCCGATTCAGTCATTCTATCACTTCCGGAGCGGAAGGTTGTAAAGCACATCACCTACAAACCAGGCAGCCTTGCTCTCGTCATCGGTGGCGCTCATTCAGGAGAACTCGCGACGATCGAGGGTATAAGAAAGACGCAGAGTGCAATGCCAAACATGACATCCCTGCATAGCAGTTATGATTTCGAGACGATTGAGGATTACGTATTTGTGGTCGGCAAAGGCACGCCTGAGATCGAGACGCCGGGAGGTGATGTAGTTGACTGAACCGATGCGCGCAATCGGGGTTGATAAGGTGACCGTGCATATCGGCGTGGGCGAGAGCGGAGAGCGCCTCGTTAATGCCGAGAATATCCTTGAAGCGATAACAGATCAGAAGTGCGTTAGAACGCTCTCGAAATCCCGCATCCCCGCATTCGGGATCAAGATGGGGGAGCCGATCGGTTGCAAGGTCACACTCAGGAGGGACAAGGCATACAAGTTCATCGATACCGCGCTTGCTATAATCGAGCGTAAACTGTATGCATCCCAGTTCGATGACACTGGCAACGTATCTTTCGGGATCGAAGAACACACTGATTTCCCGGATATGGCTTACGATCCGAACATCGGGATTTTTGGGATGGACGTCTCTTTAAGTTTGAAGCGGCCCGGATACAGGGTCAGCAGGCGCCGCATCCAGCAGAACAAAACCTCGCACAAACATCGGCTGGTTGCTGAGGATGTGCGGTCATGGATGCAGGATCGCTACCAGATAGAGGTGATGGAATGAGTGAAGATATTCAAATTGGAAAGGGCGCAAACGTCTGCAAACGATGTGGCAGGAAACAGGGGCTGGTTCGTAGATACCGCATATACCTCTGCCGCCAGTGTTTCAGAGAGATCGCGAAAGACATGGGTTTTGAAAAATATACTTGAGGAGATTATAATGGTACTACTTGACCCACTTGCTGATGCGCTCTCAGCCATCAGAAATGCAGAAAAAACAGGAAAGCAGGAGTGCATCGTACGCCCCGCTTCAAAACTCATCGGTAATGTACTCTCTGTGATGCAGAGCCAGGGCTACATCAACGAATATGAGTTTATTGAGGATGGGGGGGCAGGCGTCTTTGAGGTGAGTCTGCACGGAAGGATCAACGACTGCAAGGTCGTAAAGCCAAGATTCTCTACCAAACTTGCTGATCTTGAGAAATGGGAGAAACGGTTCCTACCTGCAAGAAACTTCGGCGCTCTGGTATTGACGACGCCTCATGGAGTGTTATCGCACTACGAGGCACGAGAGAAGAAAATTGGAGGACAACTCCTCGCTTACGTGTATTAGCGTATCAGGTGGAAAATGGCAAAAGAGATCAAAAAAACGGTTGCGATACCGGATGATGTGGCTGTTTCGATCGATGGAAGAATGGTTACGGTATCAGGTCCGAAGGGCGAGGTGTCTCGTGAACTATGGTATCCACACATAACGATCCAGCAGATAGAGGATGTGATAAGCGTGGATGTCGATGCTGCGATGATACGGAAGAAGCAGAAAGCAATGGTCGGCACACTTGCATCCCATATCAAGAATATGATTGATGGGGTCGCGCACGGATATAAATACCAGATGAAGATGGTGTATTCCCATTTTCCGGTTCAATTGCGCATCGATGGTGGCAAATTTATAATAGGCAACTTTCTTGGAGAGAAGAAAGATCGGGTGGCACAGATACTGGATGGGGCTAATGTGGAGATAAGCGGCGACGAGGTGACCGTCACCGGTATCAACAAGGAGTCGGTCGGGCAGACAGCGGCGAACATCGAGCAGGCAACGAAGATTAAAGCACGCGATCCAAGGGTATTCCAGGACGGAATATACGTGATCGGGAAAGAGATGATGTCGTAGGTGATGATTTATGGATTCGGCAATCAAGCGATTATTAAATACTAGAAAACAGCAGAAAAGCAAGAAGCCCACATTCAAGCGTACTGACTCTCATAAGAAGAAGAAACTGGATGATAACTGGCGACGCCCGAGAGGGTTGCAGAGCAAGCTTAGAAAGAGGATCGCAGCAAAAGGTGCGGTTGTACAGATTGGATACGGCAGCCCAAAGGCAGTCAGGGGACTACACCCGTCTGGTTTTGAGGAGGTGCTGGTGCGAAATACGGACGATCTACAGCCGATCGACCCATCATATCAGGCTGCACGGATCGCACGCACAGTCGGTGTTAGAAAACGGCAGATGATCGAGGAGATCGCGAAAAGCCGCGAGATAAAAATCTTAAACCCACTTCCTGTGGAACTAGTAGAGGTAGAGGAAGTAGAAAGGGTGAAAGATGTAGAAGATATGGGAACAGAAGAGGAGGAGGCGTAAATGGCTGATCGTTACGATTTATCGAATCAACGGCGTATTGCTGCAAATGTGCTTAAAATAGGAGTTAACAGAATCTGGCTCGATCCGGGGGAGAAGGAAAGCATCGCGGATGCAACCACGCGGAATGATATCAGGGATCTACTCGAGTCGGGCGCGATTCTGGCGAAACCGAAGAAAGGTGTCAGCCGCGCACGCGCACGGCAGAGGGACGAGAAACGGAAATATGGGCACGGGACCGGACACGGCTCACGGAAAGGGCGAAAGGGTGCGAGAACTCCCAGAAAGCGGGACTGGATCACCAAGATCCGTGCGCTACGCAGCCGTCTCAAGGAGCTGCGTGCCGATGGTACGCTTCCCCCGAATGTTTACTGCAAGGTGTACCGAAAGGCGAAAGGCGGCGAGTACAAGAGCGTGGCGCACATGAACGCATATCTTATGGCGCAGGGACATCTCAAATGAATGTAGAGGTTGTTGAACTGGATGACCGCAAAGCAAAGTTCGTGCTTTCCGGTGTGACTCATGCGTTTGCAAACAGTCTGAGGCGCGGCATGCTCGCAGAGATTCCGACACTTGCAATCGATTATGTGAACATCTATGACAACACGTCGGTGCTCTTCGATGAACAACTCGCACTCCGTCTTGGATTGATTCCGCTTGCAACGGACCTTGATTCTTATGTGCTCCCCGCTGACTGCGGGTGCGGCGGAGAAGGTTGTCCTCAATGTCAGGTTTCGCTTACGCTGTCTGTAGAAGGTCCGAAGATGGCATATTCTACAGAACTGGTCTCTGCCGACCCATCGGTCATGCCGGCAGAGGTGGTTCCGATCGTCAAACTGGCGGAAGGGCAGAAGATCTCGCTCGAAGCGGTTGCACGGCTCGGCATAGGGCACGACCATGCGAAATGGCAGGCAGGGATTGCGTGTGGATACAAGAACGTGCCACGCATTACCGTATTAGAGGAGTGCGATGCCTGTGGGATGTGTGTGGATGTATGTCCACGCGGCGTGCTTGTGATCGCGGATGAAACTGTGAAAGCGGTTGATGAACGTGCATGTTCACTTTGCAGATTATGCGAAAGCGTCTGCGAACTTGACTGTATCAAGGTTGAGACATATCCGGATTCAGTTATATTTACAGCTGAGAGTGATGGTTCGATGCCGATCACCGAACTGATTATAAGGTCTGCTGATAACATCAAAGAGAGGGCAACGGCACTGGATGAATACCTCGGCATCATCGATGCCTGATCCATAATGTGCGGGGGTTGCCCAGCCAGGTCAAAGGCGCAGGGTTGAGGGCCCTGTCTCGCAGGAGTTCGTGGGTTCGAATCCCACCCCCCGCATCACGTCAGAATGTTTTGGAGGGTATGGTGCGTACATACATGAGATACTCCAAGTTTGGCAGGCATTACTTTTTTCTAAAGAACATGTCCTCTACTTTTATTAAAAATTCCCAATTTTTTTATCGGAAAAACCGTTTGACAGTTTACAAAAATTTAACTGGGAATCTATGAAATATTCTGTATTTGCCTTAAAATCAGTGAATTTATTGGGTCAAAATTCGCGTAAATCATATTTTTCACACCACTTTTCATGCAACCCACTGTACTATCAAATTCATCGGACTTTTTTGATGAATTTTGGGTAGTGTACCGATCCGAGACAGTTAATAGAAATAAAAGAGTCCGTGTCATGATATCTGCCAGAGGTGATTATACGTACATGCTCAATATCATGCGAAGTTTTAAGAAGGATATAACGGTACAAAAGACCGGTAATCTGTGTTCATCTGCGTTAATCTGTGGCCGATAATGATTTTTAGCCACAGATGTACACGGATTCCACTGATTTCGTCAATCTACTCGTTTCCATGTCCCCTTCCAATTTAGTATCCACTCCAAAAAGGAGGGTAAGAGGTATACAGACTTCAATTTACCTAAATCTTGTGTTATGATCTGCTTTGATTTCTAAAGATCATCTGTTATCGATTTAGTAGCATTTTATTACACTTTTAAAATTCAAATTAATACTCATTACATGATTTAAAATATCATTTGAATAAATCCGTAACAACACGTTGTTGATTTGTATATAACACTCCCATTTACCCTCTAATTTGGAGGGGATACCCTTTTTACTCCCATTTCTTTCAATGACTCTTCCATGTTGAAAATCTCGTCCATGTTTTCGGCTAATAGTATAACGGCAAAATCGCCGGACAACGGCAATGTATCGCAGCTAAAAGGAAATACGGAATTTAATTTTTTCCCGTCATAAAGTACTGGTTTAATACGTTTCGCAAGCTCAATAAATGAACATGCGGATGTCTTGATTTTTATAAATTTCCAGTATGGAATGGGGGAAATCAATTCTTCAATGTTATCTACGATCATACTCACATAAGAGGAGCCGTTAAAACGAGCATTATTTTCAACTGGAAATATACCATCATCCGATACAATATAGTCGATACCGACTACACCCCGATATCCGGATTCAGCCATATTGTTTACAATTTTTACAGATGTTTTTGTAATGTAATTTAAAATATCCGGTGAAGTTTTTGCTCCTTTGAGAGTACCAATGTGTACCATACCTCTTTCGCATATCTGATCCCGTATACCAAGAGAGCCTATATTTCCATCTCTGCTAATTACCCACTGATCATTCGGAGAAGACAAGACGTCCAGAAAAGGCTCAATGATGATATATTTTTCGCCGCTAATTGCAATTTCTTGATATATTTCAGAAATATTATTGCCCTGGGTCCTATATAACGACATACCGGCTTCACCCAAAGTACCGCGAATAATAACAGTCTTACAGGTTGCAAGATAGCCGCTAATAATATTTTTCATAGCTATACAATTTTTATTTTTTTCAGGATGCATTTCAAATAAAGTGCCTTCAACAACAGACACGTCCAATTGTCGACATACGGTCTTAAAAGAGGACTTGTCATTATATTTTAGTGTTGCAGTTTCAGGTGCTCCGAAAAGATCCGCGCCAAGAGCTTTTGCAGCTTCAGTTTCCATGCGCCCTGAAAACCATGGCACATACACAGGTTTTTTCCCGAGCTTCCGGATAATATTTTTAACAGGTTCGGGATTATTAATGATAAGCTCCGAGAGAGTAATATCTCGTAACTGGGCATTATATTCAACAACATAATCTGATCCAAGACCATGAGAGCGCAGCCATGTATGGTATGCGTGATCCAGCTTTCCGCGTAGAACTACCAGTTCATCCCCGCGTGCTACCGGAAGCGCTCTGTCACATTTTGAATTAACAGATGCATCACGGCACGGGAACTGTGAAAAATTATCGGCCCCGTAAATAATTAACTCATTGTCATTGTTTGAGATACATTTCCTGAGTGACTGGTAGCCATACATATATTGTGTCCCCTCTTTCCAGTTAATAATTGCTTAAATTTTATTGATATTTACTCCACAATATCCAGCTATAACTGACTGTCAATCCCAGAACATAAACCAAGAGGACATAAAACCACCTTCCGGTAAACTTTGGAGTTCGTACTGGTGCTAAATTAAAGACTGCTAAAAACATCAGCATTGCATATATAATGACTGAAAAAATCGGCTGGCTGAAAAAACCGTTAAACAAAAAGACAAAAGCAAGAATGATGACATTGTTGTCAAGTGCCAATCCCATGTAGGTCGAATCATCAATCATGCCGAATACATTGAAATAACTCAACCGTATTGCGCTGGTAGCGACAATCGCGAACGCTCCGGGCAGGAACCATGGATTGAATTCTCCATAGCTCAAGAGAAAAACAGCGGGGCAAATCCCAAAACTTACAATATCTATCAACGAATCAAGCTGTCCTCCGAAAGCTCGATATTCATCTGTCCGTCCCTTCATCCGGCGGGCAATGATTCCGTCTCCCCAGTCTAAAAAAACAGCCCAGATCATTCCGATTATCGCAACCGGGAAATTCCCTAATATGGCATAGTAGATACTAAAGACTGCACACAGCAGCCCTGCAAGTGAACAGATATTTGGAAGGTCTCGGGCGAAAGTGATCATTCCAGTCTGATGCGATTGTGGACGTTCTGAATCGTTCATCAGGATACTTCCACTCTATTTGAATCAATGATATCTGCCAATGCTTCAACTAATTTGCAATTTTCTGCTTCCGTACGGCTGGCAATACGAATATAACGGTTAGAATCAGGCAGAGTTTTATCCTGGAGGTGTTTTATGTACATGTTATGCTTAATAAACAATCTCCGCGTGACTTCAGGGCCACTTTCTGCGTAATCCGGGAGGCGGCAGAATACAAAGTTTGCATCGGGTGTGTAAACAGTCATTCCCTGAATCGCACACAGGTTTTTATACAGATTATCCCTGTCGAACCGTACCTGTTTACAGCTTTCGACGAACTCCTGTCTGTAATCGGGCAAAATCCGCAGAAACTCTTCGGAAAATCCGTTAATATTCCATATAGGTACGCCTTTTCTTACAGCTTCAACAAAACCTAAATTTGCAGTTAACATATAACCGATCCTGAGACCGCAGATGCCGTAGGCTTTGCTCATGCTTTTAAGGATTACCATATTCGGATAACGTTTTATTTCATGTTCCAGAGTTGTTTGATCCGGATTAGGTGCAAAATCCATGAAGGATTCATCGACGATCAACATGCAGTCATGATTTGCAAGTTTTTGTGTAAGATCTATTAGATCGGACTTAGGAACCAGCATAGATGTTGGATTATTAGGTGATACCACAACCGCAATATCTGCTTTAACCTTGATCACTTCAGCAGCAAACTTATCTACATCCAATTGAAAAGATGGGTAGTCAAGGGGAAATTCTACTACCTGTCCCGCCGGCGCAGCATTCGCATATTCATTAAAAGAGGGCACTGGAACGATCAATTTTCGGGATATACTGCCGGATATAATTTTGATAAGTTCGGCTGCACCGTTTCCTACGACTATTCGTTCAGCAGGCTGATGGATCAAAGTACCTATAAGACCAGCAAGATCATCCTGTGCAACCGGATAGTTGAGGACGATGTCATGAATTTGATTTTTAAAGATTGTAAAAACTTCCTCTGGCGGGAAATATAGATTGTAAAGATAAGCGTGATCTATAAACCCATGATGATGGTAACCACCATGCTGTCCGGCAATGAATTCATATTTTTCAGATTGGGTCTCATAATTATGTTGTGCCATGTATTACCCCTATGGATTTGTTTTCTTTAATGTTAGCCTCGCGAATCCGCTTTAGACTTAAAGAGTTTGACTTATGCAATGACCTTAATCCGGAAAGTGAACGAGTGATCGTTCCCCCCTCAATGCTATTAGCATGTTGAAAAAACGGTTTTGACATCCCCACGGCATGCTGCGTGATATTGGAGGGGATTTTTGTTTCATAGTTATCTGCCAAAAATAGTTTATCAGCCTCCGCCAGATCCCCAATTGTGTCTATTTCATACCATGGCTTGCCGTCAAAAGATACAACTTCGAGAGAAAGACTGCCATCTGCCACCATTTCCGCAAATACAATTTCATAATAGTCGTTCACTCTGCCGGCTGAAATGTACTGGTCCAGCCTTTCTGTAATACTATGCCAGGAAGAGAGCGAAAAACTGTAAATATTAACAGTCTTGTATCTGATCTCATCAAAAGTCCCGGCAATACCGTTTTGGAATTTCTTAACATGTTGGGATTGATTGACCGTGACCGTGGAACCATCCATCCACGGTTGCATGCATGCAACGGCAATTCTGTCAGGATAACGCATGCCATCCAGAAGAGATACATCAAAAACAAGATCGCTTTCAACCAGCAGAAACGGCTCATTAATAATTTCGCGGGCCATCCAGAGTGAATAGATGTTATTGGTTGTCGCATAAAGAGGGCTGAAAATATAATCGATTTTCATGCCGCCAGCCCGCGTTCCTAGAAACGCACGAATACATTTTTCCTGATACCCTATGACCACAACAAGACGTTTGAAGCCTTGCTTATTCAAATTGGTGACAAGTCGTTCAAGTATGGATACCCCATGAACCATTGTGAGGCATTTCGGTGTGTTGTGTGTTAGAGGATACAGACGACTTCCCTTTCCAGCTGCCAATAATAATGCTGTAGTTACAACTCCATTGTCACGATTGCAGTGGTTAGGATTCATCGTTTCCTTAATCGGCTGTTAAATACTTAAAGACGTTGTACATAACATCAAATAATTCCGCCTGCGCCGAGATCCCTAGCAGATGCGCGATATTACTGCGAACAGTATAGCAGCCACTGCCGCCCGTTTGCAATAGCGCAAAATCCTTGCCCGATCCGGGGTTAAATTGTTTATATAGCTAAAACCACCTACGGACCCGTTAGCCTGCTATGCGCGCCTGTTATAGTCCTAGGACTTGCCAGTAAGTATCTCGATCACCTTCGAGAATGCAAGACGCACATATCCGGCATAAGGTATGCGGTAACGCGCAACGCCGATCACCCATTCCTCGCGTATGGGTACGGTGCAGAGACCATATTGATCGATCACCTTATTATGATCTCCTTTCGTAATATAACCGGCATGCGGTGCAATTGGACCACCTTCCCACATCGGCTCGCCTGCCTCAACATAATACATTGCGCGGTGGATGATC
>QMVM01000026.1 GCA_003661105.1 Methanosarcinales archaeon
CTGAAAGACCTTCCACGAGAAGTTCAGTTCCTTCGTGTGCGAGGTGTAGCTTGCAAGATAGTACCGCAGCAGGTCGGGATGAAAGCCCTTGTCGAGATAATCGTCATTTACCCAGACCACATACCCTCTACTCTTCGAGAATGTCTTATCCCCTATCTTAACCATCCCTGATGCGACAACAGCTTTTGGAAGAGTGTATCCCGCGCCCTTAAGGAGGGCTGGCCAGAAGATACAGTGGTGATAGATGATATCTCCGCCGATGAAATGGATGATATCGGTATCTCCGCCCGGGTTCATCCAGTATTTCTTCCAGTCTACGCCGTGCTCGTCTGCCCACCCCTCTGTAAACGAGATATACCCAATAGGCGCGTCCACCCAGACATAGACCACCAGATTCTCATGACCGGGAAACCGGACGCCCCATTCGAGATTTCTCGTGATGCACCAGTCATGCAGTTCCTTATTGACCCAACCCAATGCATAATTCCTTGCATTCGATGTTCCGCCAAGTTTGTCAAGATATTCCGAAAGAAAACCTTTAAATTCTGATAATCTGAAAAAGAAGTGTTCTTGTGTCCGGTATTCCGCTTTGCTTTTGCATATCTTACATAACGGCCCAAGAATCTCGCCTGGCTCAAGGTGCTTGCCGCAGCCCTGATCACACTCATCGCCCCGCGCCACAGCGCCGCAGTCGGGGCACACACCTTCGACATACCTGTCAGGTAAAAATCGGTTGCATGTCGGGCAGTATGCGAGTTCTATACTCTGTGAAAAGACATAACCATTCGCAATCAGCGTATTCACGATCTCTGTGGTGCGGTTGTGGTTCGTCTCGGATTCAGTGTTTCCGAATTTGTCGAATATGATATTTAGTGACTTGAAAGTCTCATCAAAATTATCGTGATACTTTTGTACGAGTTCTGCCGGCGTTACGCCGAGTTCCTCTGCATTGATTACGATCGGCGTGCCGTGCGCATCGGATCCGCATACAAACACTGTATCCTGCCCCTGTTTCCGGAGCGACCGCACGAACAGGTCAGCCGGGATGTATGTCCTGAGATGCCCGATATGCGCTGGTCCGTTCGCATACGGCAGTCCACATGTGACGAGTGTTCTTCTCTGCATCGAGTACTGATTTTTGGGTGTTGGGTGATATATTCCTTATGGTAACGTTCGCACAAACAAGGGGGTCAACCCAGGTGGCATTGGTGGCAGCACTTCATGCCCGGGTTCTCGCCGCGGAGACTGGGTGCGGGCAGTATGTTGTCCAAGGTCGCGCGGATAATGTGTTTTTTGAGGGGTGGTCATGGCATGGTGTTCGTCAGTATTAATAATGGTTAAAAACAATGTTATCGCAAGAATCAAAACGACATGGGAAGTGATTAAAACAGATTCTGTAAAACTAATGAAACGCGCCATGGTGTTTATAGACGGTGCAAACGTATTTCATAGCTGTAAAAATTTTCGACATGGTTATAAGATCGATTACGTGAAACTGCGGGACGAACTGACCAAAGATTATGACTTGATAAGGGTATATTATTACAGTGGAGTTGACCCTTCTGATGTGCCATCGCGTTCGTTTCATAAAGCATTGAAAGCGCAGGGATTTCATGTCGAAACGCGACCTTTGGTGGAGAGAAATGGAAAACTTGCAGAGAAAGGGATTGATGTGATGCTTACAACTGAACTTCTAACACATGCTTTTAAAGACAATTTTGATGTTGCTGTGATCGTGGGGGGTGACCAGGATTACATCGTAGCATTAAGAGAAGTAAAAAGAGAGGGCAAGAGAATAGTTGTAGCATGTTTCAGAAATTCTTTTAGCAATGAAATACAAGAAATTGCAGATGAGTCCGTATTTATTGATAACATAGCAGAAAGAGTTGAAAAATAGGTATTCCAGATGACCAATGCCATGTATTGTAATGGGTATGTCCCCGTCATCTGGTAAGTTGTTATTACTACATAACGTGTCTTCATGGTTTATAAGCTTTTCGTTAAGCCAGTACTTTCAAAACCACATAGTTCCGAAAGCGATGCCCCGTCCACAACCCACACTCGTCAAACACACGACCTCCAACCCGTGGATGTCTTTGAATTCATTGTGGTGGCGCGACGGCTCCTGACTGCTAATCTGAAAAAGAAGTACCCCTGCACCCGGTATTCTGCGTTGCTCCTGCATATATTTTACATAGTGGCTCAAGAATCTCGCCCGGCTCAAGGTGCTTGCCGCAGCCCTGACCACACTCATCGCCCTGCACCACAGCACAGCGCCGCAGTCGGGGCACACGCCTTCGACATACCTGTCAGGCAGAAACCGATCACACGTCGGGCAGTATGCGAGTTCGATACTCTGCGAAAAGACATAATCATTCGCAATCAGGGTATTCACGATCTCTGTGGTGCGTTTGTGGTTCGTCTTGGATTCGATGGTTCCGAATTTGTCTAATATAATATTTAGTGACTTGAAAGTCTCATCAAAATGATTATGATACTTTTGTACAAGTTCTGCCGGAGTTACGCCAAGTTCCTCTGCGTTGATTACGATCGGCGTGCCGTGCGCATCGGATCCACATACAAACGTCGTATCATTTCCCTGTTTCCGAAACGACCCGCACGAACAGATCAGCCGGAATACGCGTCCTGAGACGCCCGATATGCGCTGGTCCGTTCGCATACGGCAGTCCGCATGTGACGGGTCTTCTTCTCTGCATCAAGTACTGGTTTTTGGGTGTTGGGTGATAAATTCCTTATGGTCATGCCTTGACGCGGCGTGCAAGCGGCGCGCCATACGCGACATCCTCAAGTTCCACCGCCTTCTGCCATAGATGCATGCAGTCGCACACAATCTCGGGATTCTCGAGATCAGAGATATCCTGCGAAAGCGAGAACCGATTGATCGCGCTGGCCACGTCCCGATCACATCTGCCGCAGTTGTGCGGCCCGTACCTCGAACCCGCGCCGACCGGATCGGACGTGATGATCAGGTCGGGATTCTCCCTCTTCGTATCCCGAAGCACCGCTATCGCACTCCAGAGCCACGGTGGGCGATACTCGCCGCGCCTTTGGAGTTTCGATACAAACGTTCCTCTCTGGACATTGCAGAGATTGATCGAGACCGCTTCTGAATATCCGGACACATCGCGCACGGACCGGACCATGTCTCTTATTGCGACACCTTCGGATAGGAACGGAGGCTTTAGAAGTAGATACGCTTTGACAGTCGCATCGTGCCGGTGCGCGATCTCGCTTGCACGGATAAAATCCTCAAACAAGAATCCTTTGTTGATGCAGACATCTCTGATCTCATCGCTGCTTGTCTCTACCCCGATCGCAATCTCAAAGTCCTTCCGGATGCTCTCTTTACAGGATGCGACTGTCCTTTGTGTCACGAATTCGGGTCTCGTCTCGATTAGCACCTTTGAAACATCAGAATCGCTCTCAAGTTCCTCAAGAATCGCTGATCTTACTTCAAGCGGAACTTCGGACGCGTCGAGAAAACTGCCTGATGTGAATATCTTCACCATGAACTCCCCATCCGGGCGGCGGGCAAGCGCATCGCGGAACTGTGCGACCAGCTCATCATGCGACGGCGGCACGGTTGCGCTGTCACGGGCAAAACCGCACATCGTGCATTCCTTGCCGCCCCTGCTCCGGTAGCAGCCATACGTCCGGAGGATCATGGTCAACGAGGGGATCACGCCATCCGGTAGCCGATCTGTCGAAGTCCATGCCGCAACCGGCTTATCCGGCGAATATACTTTTTTTTTCATTTGATTTAATGGATTGGTGGGGGCTGTTGCACGCTGGTGTCGGCAGTCCTCCCGCTGTCGAGTGAGTTTATGTAGGGTGTGTTTTGCTCTGTTATGTATGTATCGCGGAAAACTTCGCCACAATCGAGATTGTGGTTTTGCTGCTAACTATTCTGCTCATTGCGGGATTCCGTTCTGTCCCCCATCTCGCCTATTTATTAAACTAAGCGTGTCAGTGCCTGCTCGAAGTATCAGCGACAGCCACCCAACCACAGAAACCTTCATAATTCCCAAACCAAGATCAGATCACAGGAGATCACATAATGGAAACAATTACCGCACGATACGATGCAAAAACCATAGAAGAATCGATACAGCAATTCTGGGATGATAACGACACATACACACGCGTACGAGACCTGCGAAAAGACAAAAAACCGTTCTTCTTCGTGGATGGCCCCCCATACACCACAGGACACATCCATCTCGGTACCGCATGGAACAAGATCATAAAGGATGCAGTCCTGCGGTACAGGTCTATGTGCGGGTACCACATCATCGATCGCGCTGGATGGGACATGCACGGACTCCCGATCGAAGTGAAAGTCGAAGAAAAACTCGGGTTCAAAACAAAAAAGGATATAGAAACGTACGGGATTGATTCATTCATATCTACGTGCAAGGAGTTCGCAATACAGAATATGAAGGAGATGACGGGGCAGTTCAAGCGTCTTGGAGTGTGGCTTGACTGGGACGACCCGTACATGACGCTTTCACAAAAATACATCGAATCGGTCTGGTGGACGCTAAAGAAAGCACACGAGAAGGACCTGCTCGAAAAGGGTCTTCGTGTGGTGAACTGGTGTCCGCGATGCGAGACAGCGATTGCCGATTCCGAGGTCGAGTATGGGGATCGGACAGATTCGTCGATCTATGTCAAATTTCCGGTGCTGGATGAGGTGGATACGTTCATCGTCATCTGGACAACCACCCCATGGACGATTCCTGCAAATATCGCGGTTGCTGTGCATCCTGACTTCGAATACTCGAAGGTACGGGCGTACATGGATGGTAAAAGTGAGATACTGATCCTTGCTTCCGATCTGGTCGACTCAGTGCTCCGGGAAGGCAGGTATCAGGATTACGAACTTCTCGACGTCTGTCACGGAAGTGATCTGGTCGGGATGCAATATACCCATCCGCTTTCGGATATCATCCCTGCACAGAACGAATTTACACACAGCGTCTTTCCGGCTGAGTTTGTTACCACCGAGAACACCGGGTGCGTGCATATCGCACCGGGCCACGGTGTGGACGACTTTGAACTCGGATCGAAGTATGGACTTCCCGCTTTCTGCCCGGTGGGACCTGACGGGAGGTACACGGCAGACGTAGAGCCGTACATTGGCGTCTATGTCAAGGACGCAGACCAGATGGTTATCGATGATCTTGATGCGCGTGGACTCTTGCTTGCAAGCGGTAAGATTGTGCACAGGTACGGGCACTGCTGGCGGTGCAAGACTCCGATCATTTATCTCGCAACCGAGCAGTGGTTTTTAAAGATTTCAGAGCTTAAGGAGGCGATGCTTGGTGAGGTCGAGAAGGTGAGCTGGTATCCCGACTGGGCCGGATCTGCGAGGTTTCATGACTGGGTATCCGGAGCGCGGGACTGGTGCATATCGAGGCAGCGGTACTGGGGCGTGCCGATCCCGATCTGGGTCTGCGACTCGTGCGGTAAGTATGAGGTGATCGGGACCCGCGATGAACTCGAGACGCGGGCGCCTGCATCTTCCGTGCCACCAGACCTGCACAGACCCTGGGTCGACCGGGTCACATTCGAGTGTGAATGCGGCGGAACGATGCGAAGGGCAGAGGATGTCTTCGATGTATGGTTCGATTCCGCGGTCGCATCGTGGGCGACGCTTGGGTATCCACGCGATGCAGATGCGTTCGATGCGATGTGGCCCCCTGACTTCATCGTGGAAGGGCATGACCAGACCCGCGGGTGGTTCTATTCGCAGCTCGGTGCAGGAATGGTTGCATTTTCGCAAATTCCGTACAGAAGCGTGCTCGTACACGGGTTTACACTGGACGAGGCGGGAAGCAAGATGTCGAAGAGTCTCGGTAATGTGGTTGCTCCTGCGACCGTGATCGAGAAAGTCGGGGCTGATACGCTGCGCATGTACGTGCTATCCACGAACGCGCCCTGGGACGACCTGAAGTTTAACTTAAGCGAGGTCGAGACCGTACACCGCTTCATAAACATCCTCTGGAACGTCTACAGGTTCCCTCTGCCGTACATGATCCTCGACCGCTTCGATCCAGCGGCAGATGCGGTCTCGCTCGAATCGGTGCGTGGTGCGATGCGCCCCGAGGACCATTGGATCCTATCGAGGGTGAACTCGCTTGTACGCGATGTTACGTCTGCGATGGGGGAATACAAGCTACACACCGCGACCCGTGCAATCATCGAGTTCGTGCTCGACGATCTCTCGAGATGGTACATCCAGTTGATCAGGCCGCGCACGTGGACCGAGGCTGAAGATCCTGACAAACTCGCAGTCTACAGGGTGCTTTACGATGTGGTAACGACTGTCACGCGTTTGATTGCCCCGGTAATGCCTTACCTTGCAGAAGCGATCTACCAGAACCTCGAAAGCGGAGAATCGGTTCATACATGCGATTGGCCCACCCCAGACCAGAGCCTGATAGATCCGCAGCTTGAAGAGGATATGGCAGAGATAAGAAGGGTTGTGGAAGCGGTTGCAAACGCAAGACAGGCAGGAAAGAGAAAACTCAGATGGCCTGTGCGCCGGGTCGTGATCGCGCCAGCAAGCGAAGAAGTGATACATGCCGTCGGATCGCTCGAAGGAGTGCTTTCAGAGCAGGCGAACGCAAAGGAGATCGTCGTGCTCGGCGTTAACGAAGAATGGGACGAACTCGGCGTTGAGGCGATCCCTGATATGGCAAAACTCGGTCCCGCATTCAAGAAGGATGCAGGGATTGTTGCAGATGCGATCAGAGAGGCTGATGCGAGCACGATTAAGGATGCGATCGAGGCTGCCGGAAGCTACGATCTCGAGGGGGTACTGATCACGGACGAGATGGTCAGTTTCGAGAGAACCGTCCCTACGTTTGCTTTCGCGTCAGAATTTGCTCATGGCGTCGTGTACGTCGATGTCTCGCTGACGCCGGAGATCGAGGCAGAAGGGTACGCGGCAGAGGTGATCCGCCGCATTCAGGATATGCGAAAGGAACTTGATCTCGAGGTGAATGATAGTATCCGGGTCGCGGTCGAACTGTCTGACGAACGGATCGCAGGTCTCTTGCAGAACAGGGAGAACTTCATCGCAGAAGAGGTTCGTGCAAAGGAGATATCGATTGGCGATTCCGCGGCAGCAGGGGATCTTGTGAAGGACTGGACGGTTGAATCTGTGGAGATGCGAATCGGTGTCGGAACCTGATTTCAAAGATGAGATACGAGCTATCCGAACCTCGATTAAGGATGAAATCCAATCGAGACTTCGGGAGTTTGATTCGGTCCTGAAAACCGGAGACGAGGAGAGCGTCTTTGCTGAACTCGTCTTCTGCATATTAACTCCACAGTCGAAGGCAAAATTCGCTTGGGCTGCTGTGGAGCGTCTTCTTGATAAGGATCTGCTGCTTACCGGGACCGAGGATCAGGTTCTTAAGGAACTGCAAGGGGTGCGGTTTAAGTATAAGAAGTCAGGATATATCATAAAAGCGCGAAACATGTTCTCAATCAATGGTAAAATCTCTATCAAGTCCATGATCAGCCGGTTCAGCGATGTATATGATGCAAGGGAGTGGCTTGTCCGGAATGTGAAAGGGATCGGCTACAAGGAGGCAAGCCATTTTCTGAGGAACGTCGGACTTGGTGGGGATCTTGCAATTCTTGATAGGCATATACTGAAAAATCTGCGATCGCTTCAAGTGATGGAAGAGGTTCCGACTTCTTTATCGCGGCGGAGGTATCTTGATATCGAGAGGAGGATGAAAGAACTTTCCGAGGAGATTAAAATACCCATGAGCCATCTGGATCTTGTTTTGTGGTACAAAGAGGCGGGGGAAGTGTTTAAATGAGAAGTATATATAAAATTCTGGTAGTGTACCAATCCGAGATAGTTAATAGAAATATACTACTCCTCGTCAGTTTTTTGTAACTTCTGGAGGGTGTGTGTAGTGTATGGAGCTTAGAAATGTTTTCGGAGAGTGCTTGTATGAATCACAAACATCACCAAAGAAGTTCCAAATTACACTTACGGAGTGGTATAAAAGAGTCTGTGTTATGATATCCGCCAGGAGGGGGATTATACGCACAGGCTCAATATCATGCGAAGTTCTAAAAAGGGTGCAACGGTACAAAATACCAGTAATCTGTGTCCATCTGCGTTAATCTGTGGCTAATAAGGGTTTTTAGCCACAGATAGACACGGATTCCACTGATTTCGTCAAGCTACTCTTTTCCAGGTTCCCATACACTTCATGTTATGATAAACTATCGTAGATTAGGACGCTACCAAAATTCAGAATCGTGTTCTGTTCCGCTTCACACTTCCCCGGAAACCTGTGGCTGGGACACCGTCTTCGGCAGTCTGAATCCGAACGTGCTGCCCTCGCCTATCTCGCTCGTCGCCCAGATCGCGCCGCCGTGTTCGCGGACGATGTTTGCTGCGATTGCAAGACCAAGACCAGTACCCTTGCTCTTATCAACCTGCCAGAACTCCTCAAAGATATGCAACAGGTCCTCAGGAGCGATGCCGATTCCGGTATCAGAGACCCTGACCCTGACACAAGTTCCGTGATCGACTGTGGTTACCGATACGCTGCCGCCAACCGGCGTGAATTTGATCGCATTGCTGAGCAGATTCACAAGAACCTGCTCGATACGGTCACGATCGCCCTCGATGGCAAGACTATCCGGGATCTCGGCGGTGCATGAGATATTCTTCTCTTCTGCAACCAGTTTCATATCCGCAACAACGCCGCTGACCAACCCGGACAGGTCCAGTCCGGCGATGTTCAGTTCCAGTTTTCCTGACCGTATCTTTGACATATCGAGCATGTTGCTGATAAGGCGGGTCATCCGGTCACAGTTTGATACAACCTTTGAAAGAGCTCCTTTTTGCTTTTCGTTCAGTTTTCCAAGCTTCTCATCAGCCACGAATCCGGCAAACCCCTTGATCGATGTGAGCGGTGTCCGTAGTTCATGGGATGCAATGGTTAAGAAGTCTGTTTTGAGTTGATCGAGTTCTCTCAATTCGGCATTTGCAATCTCAAGTTCGGTGTTTGCGCTTCTCAGTTCATTGGTCACCTTTGCCAGTTTGGTGACATCCCTGAGTACCTCCACATATCCAGTGACGTTGCCATCCGCGTCATGGAGCGGCGCACCGCAGGTCATGATCGGAACGATCCGACCCTTCCCATCGGTGACATGCGTCTGCCAGCAGATGCCATCGGGATGGCCCTCCCAGGCATCCCAGAGGCGGCATTGGGCATTGCATTCGGCGCTCGGAAACAGATCGTGACAGAACATTCCAATGGCGTCATCTGCACTGGTGCCTGTAAACTCCTCACATGCCCGGTTGAACATGGTTATCCTGAAATCACTGTCAACAGCAAAGACGCAGTCGGTCATGCTCTGGAGGATGGTTTCAAGTTTGTTCCTCTGATCCTCAAGATCGCGGTTGGCGAGAGCGACCTTATCCTCAAGTTTTCTGTGCGTCGCTCCCAGTTTGGAGGTCATCTCATTAAACCGCCCGGTCAATATGCCGAGCTCGTCATCTGTTATCACTGGAACCTGCATCGAATAATCGCCTTTCGCCACTGCTTCGGTCTCTTCATACAGTTGCTTGATCGGTTTTACGATCCGCTTCGCGACAAATATGGAGAAGAGGCTAATCAGGATGATGACGCCAAACGTAACCGCAATCGCCCGTTCTAAAATCGTATGCAGGGCAGATAATACCTCATCATGGTCCTGTTCAACGATCAAAAACCATCCCGGGTCAGGGACCCATACACAAGCACCGATGACCTTTTTTCCATTGTGATCGTAGATGCCGGAACCGCCCTGGCTGGCATCATGCCGCATTACTGGTGGTGTTGCCGATATAGCTCCCGAACTGCTGACGAGATTGCCATACCTATCGGTCAGGAAGATGTTTACAGTGTCTCCAAGTCCCTTGCGATCACCTATGGTCCAGTGGACCGTGCTTATGTTGATCCTTCCAACCACCACGCCAACCGTTCTATTACCAAGGATAAGCGGGGTTGATACAAGCATAGTTGGTTTTTGAAGTGCCGGGGATTCGTATACGTCCGTTATATGTGTTTCGTTTAATCCGGCACGGTAATATTCACGCGATGATTTATTAGCCCCGATGGCCTCTCCATTTGTGGACGAAACGATGATCCCCTCCCCGTCCAGCACGAACACTTCCTCAAAATCTCCGGATTCCGCCTTTATAATATCCCCGAATTCCCCTATCGCATCCTTTGCCTGTAGATATTCCTTGCTCGATGGATGTGTGGTTCTCATCACCCCCGTATTGAAGGCAACCGCTGAGGTGCCTGCGAGAACCCTCGCAGCGCTTTTCTGCTCTGCAAGCCATGCACCCATATAATCTGCTCTCGTCTCCGCCACCGAGGTTAGATGCGCGATGGCATGATCCTCCATCGACTCGGCTGAGAGGGTGTATGTGTAGTACCCGATGATGCTAAACGGCACGATAGAAATCGCGATGAAGAGAAGGATCAGCTTGAACTGGAGCCGCATGATATACCTTTTGGTGATGCGTTACTTAATTGTTGTTGCAAGCACAGGCACTGCTACCGGATCGATGGTTAGTGATGCGCCGTTAGGGCTTGCCAGAAGGTGACCTGTTGAAATTCATGACAACTGTTTATGGCTCTTTGGCTTGACTTTCAAATATCCCCGAAAAAACCAACGTCATTAGCCCCAAAAACATGTATGTGATGTATTGACTCAGATGCATAGATACTGAAAGCCAGTTACTCACAATTCCAAAAATTCCTCCACGGTAAGTCCTGCTTATTTTATGATCGCTCGTAATGTTCCTTTTGGAATATCAGCAATTCCCGCTCTCTTTTAGCATCTTCATCCAAAATGCCGTATGACTGCAACGCCTCTCGATATCGATTTGTCGTGTAATGCGATGAAGTAGAAGTGTTTCATAACCTAAAATGTTCGCGAAATCACACAGAAACAGTCACACCGTTAGCGATTTTCGTTACGATTGTAAACGCATGCAAGAGATGGCTGTCATTCATCATTTAGCACATATTTCGTAAACATTTCGTAACACACTTGGCCCCACTACAAAATGAATCAACAGCAAGCGGCGATATAGCCACAAACAGTCAGGGGTCGAAAGTGTAGATGGAACGGGAATTACTGTTGGAATATCCATCCCAGGATGATTTGGAATTGTAGTTCTTCTCTTTGTGGTTGGATTGTACCAGATCTCATGACTCCCTTTTGCTTATCTGTCGAAGACGAATCCTACTCTCTTTAACTTCCTGATAACATCTCTCGCGGTCAGGGATGGTAATCTCGTCATGCAGTCACACTTATCGGTATTTTAACGTCTTGCATAACGTTCTGTGATGGCTCAAGCTCATATTGCAGAGGATCGCCGTGCGCGATACAGGACTCGATTAGTTTTCTTGCAACATCTGTGCTATCTCCATCGTCTCTGCTATCGATCTTCCCTGTGCGATGAGTCCTTGAAGGGTATCGCTCGTTGCAAGATAGCCTCCTTCTTCCAGTTTCTCTATTTTTACGGATAGGAGGTATTCAGACATTTCCACCACATTGAGTTGTTTTTGCACCGTCAGTAATCGCTCTTCGTATGGCTTTTGGCGATGCTTCGCATTCGGTTTGGCTTTGCAGATGTGTTGAAATTGAACAATCTCGATTATAAATCTACGTTATCAGCCGCCGCCTGCATGATCATGAGAGCGTTAGGGGATGTAACGCGATTGTCGCCACTGACATCGGCGACGGCGAATGTCGCGGGGTCGCACGGGCGGCTGCCGTCTTACAATTTCTCCATTTCTATGAAATATTGGAATGAAACGCTCGATATTTATGCTGCCATCGAGTTTTGTTTTAATTCGTGACGTCAAACTTGAGACACGGATATTGTATTTATTAAATATTTCTTTTTAATAGTAAATAAGATTCTTTACATATCGCGATAGCAGCAAGGACAAGTGGTGCCACTATCGCCAAATCTTCTTTCACCACTAACTGTGTCGGCACATTCAAACCATTGTACAATGGGTCTATTGTTAGTGAAGCATTGTTTGATAGCACCGAGAGTATCATTATAAACGCCACCATTAAAGCTAAAACTGTCCTGTTCGAAGACACGCAGAGGTGAAACAGGTAATTAGTCGTCTTCTGCTCTGGCTTTGAATTGAATAGTGGTTTGATTCCAGAAAAATTTCAATTTCTTTATAAATATCCAGAATAGGTGACACAATTTCCAAAGACCTAACAGTAGTAGTATTTTTATCTATTAATTCTAACATCTTATTGATATGCTTTTGCATAGCCTTAATATCCGATTCTTTTGCATATTGTAGATATATTGGTAAATAATGAATTATAGCATTTTTCATTGATCCTTTGCTGTTTTTTTTGAGATCGTCAATCTTTACACCTTTTGGCAACTCACGGTCTATATTATTCATATAATTTTCAAAATATTTAGTAAACTCACAAAAAACACATCGATCTCCTTTATCCTTCCTTGTAGAATTGTCCAAAATATATTTTGCTATACCAAGCGGATAGTAGATTTGGAGATTATACCCACATAGTGCAAGAGGTAATATCAGATATAGTATTAGGCCTAATAACCACAAGAGTTGGCCAATATACGCAACGAAGAATGTAAGCTCTATTGCAACACCGACACAGGACAAGAAACATGGCAACAATACCGCATAATGCCCTAATAATTTTGCACGTAGTGAAAACCCCTCTATCGCCTCAAACTCTATTACAGTAGTTAATTGAGAACCTTTACTGAAAAATTGCAGCATGCTGATCCCAAGGGCAAATACAAGTGAAATGCAAATAATGGTTTCAGTAGTAATACTTGGGAGTCTTTTAAAATCGATGAATGATAGACTCACGACTAAAGCTATGAATAAGGTTGAGTAGGAAATACTGGTCAGAAGAACAAATCTCATAAATAAAATAGTACTTTTGTGATTAAGTCCATTAACTCTCTCAACCAACTTTATTGACAAACTCACCCTCCTTGATTCTGCAATATTATATATAAAACCGTAATCGAGCACATCAGCGTTTGTAGATTCCCATGGACTCTCGTACCACAGTACACGCCACAAACGCGGGCGGGCTTATCTTCTGTGTTCGGAATGGGTACAGGAGTTGCCCCGCCGCTATGGCCGATGTGCTCGTATATTTCCATGTATTAACGTACGACCCAGATATCGCCTGAATTGAACCGACCGAAGTCGGCTCATACATCCAGTGATCTTACTATAGCAAGACCAATCTGATACGGATGTTAGTAGCCGCGGACTGAACACCTCGTTGCCTTGGTGCGTACATCCCGACTCTATCAAACTTGTCTTCTACAAGTATCCTTAGAGAAGTCTCTTTTCAGGTTTGGTTTCGGGCTTAGATGCTTTCAGCCCTTATCCATTAGTGCGTGGCTGCTCGGCAATGCCTTGTCAGACAACCGATCGACTAGAGGCACCGTTGCTCTGTTCCTCTCGTACTAAAAGCAACTTACCCTCAGACTTCAAAACACCCCTAATAGATAGTAACCGACCTGTCTCAC
>QMVM01000027.1 GCA_003661105.1 Methanosarcinales archaeon
AGTGCCCGCTGGCACTGTGTAGTACATTCCAGTCTCGCCGAGCATCATCGATAGAGGACGCGCCCTCTCAAAATCCATATCCGCATTTTCTGTGAGATATCTATCATCAACCTCGAGATGTACGACCTTTCCGATGATGATTGAGTACTTTCCCTCCTCGGTCACCGCTCTATCAAGCGTGCACTCCATCCATGCAATGCATCCCTCAATGGATGGTGCGGTCACCTTCTGTGATGTTTTCGCTCTCAAATTTGCCTCTGCAAATTCATCCACGTCACCGGGGTAATTTCTCGAGCAGATCATCACCTCGTCCACAAGATCCGCGGACGGGACATTAATCACAAACTCCTTCGTAGCCCGTATGTTATCGAGCGTATCTCGTCTGAGCCATGATGCAATAGCTACCGAGTCAAGCGGCCTTAATATCGGTATAACATTTGTGTATGGCGCTATATTCCTATTTCCTCCCTTATCTATTGTGGAAATCAGTACCACGGGCACCGGGAGGAATTGTCCTCGTTCATTCGGGCTCAATATTATACATATCACCCTTCTGTGCATATTCCGCCTCCACACGTCGCTTAGTTCGCAATCGCCAGCACATGGGATACGGATCGGCCTAGTGATATTGCTTTTGACATCACAGAATTATGATACGGAAACATAACCTTAATAACCTTTCGTATGTAAAATTATGAAATAATTAATTTTAAATACGTTTTGGATATGGATAGATAGTATAATCGACTGAGTTATTATCATGATCACGGAGATTGCATGTTACGCATTCGTGGATTATTTGGAACACAATAAGACGCTCGACATGAAAGACCTGAGAGTATGGAAGTCAGAGCATCAGATGAATTGACCCCCCTCTGAATAACAAATATTAATACCAGACACACCTAAAAATACCACAATGGACGACATTAAGATAATGCACCCGCGTCCGAGCGCGATCGTAGCTGCTCTTTACACGCTGCGCGATCTGGATGCCGATGTCGCAATCCTGCACGGACCTCCGGGCTGCTCATTCAAACACGCCCGTCTGCTCGAAGAAGACG
The DNA here is from genome assembly GCA_003661105.1 of Methanosarcinales archaeon. Lineage (GTDB taxonomy): Archaea > Halobacteriota > Methanosarcinia > Methanosarcinales > Methanogasteraceae > Methanogaster_A. Next base: position 1,065 of record QMVM01000027.1, read on the forward strand.
ATCTGCGGGTCGTCACAACAGCGATGGACGAGACCGACTTTGTCTTTGGCGGGCGCGAACTGCTCGCATCACTTCTTGAAAAGGTCATCGATCTCTGGCAGCCGAAGCGTATCGGGATTGTCGGAACCTGCACCAGCATGATCATAGGCGAAGACCTCCAGCAGGCGGTCGATGATGTGGATACCGATATTCCCGTGATCGCGGTCGAGGTACATGCCGGCTACCATGAGAACACCCGCGGAGTGATCATGACCCTCGAAGCTGCACGGGACGTGGGGATCATCGATGACGCAGAGCTTGAACGGCAGACCGGGCTATTACATGAGGCGACCCGGCTTGAACAGGAGCACGGAGCAGCGAGCAAGGAGTATCTCGAGCCATCGAGGGGAGATCTCAAGTACAAGGTTGCAGAGCGGATCATGGAGCTGCTGAAAGACGGGAAAAACTGTGTCAACATCTTAAATGCAAAGAAGGAGACTGCATACATGTTTGCTGACGTCCTTCTCGCGGTCTCTGAATGCGCAGAGCATATCGGGTCGGAATCAAAGATCGTCAACATCGCAAACCTCGATACCGAGATCGGGCTTCCGCGAATCAGGCGATATGCGGTAGACATCCTTCGGGACCTGCGCGAGCGCGGGGCCCGGATTCACGAGACGATCGGCGGACTGGATGAGTACCCGATTGCAGGGACTGTGGCAGGAAAGATCATCGGCGAGAAATACCAGGACTTCGATTTCGCGGTCATATCAGGAGTCCCGCATGCGATTCCGATGGAGCCGCTCTCAGGGATGGAAGTGATATCGATCACCAACGGTCCGCGGCAGGTGCTCCCGCTTAAGGAGATGGGGCATGATGCAGTCGTGGTCGAGATCGATCTGCACCCGAAGACGCTTGGGGTCAGCCATATCGTGGAGTCCGAGCTTGGCGCGACGCTACGCGAGATGTGCGGGGTCAAGCGGGTGTGACTGCTGAGGGTGTGTTTCGGGAGCATTTTCCAGAATATTCGAGGTTTGGGTATAATCAGAGATTTTTTTGTTGACTTGCGGGTCGTGGGGCAAAAGCCACACATGCCCCACCTACGATACCGTCCTGAAACCTTTGACTTTAGGTGTTGCTGATGGCACATGTGTTTTTACGAATCTGTTTCACCATTTCCGCCACCTTTCATCGTGATCTCTTCACATATCGGTTTCTGCTGGTATCTGGAAGGGATCTGGTACGCCCGGCGGTACACGTTTCTGATTTTGGTTTTGTTGGCATTCAAATCCTCATCGATAACAAAATAGTACTTGTCATCAGCAATTCTCATTTTGGAAATTCTCGCTACTCGCAACGACTCGAAACAGCAAAAAAGATATGATTGCAATAGTTTTTCTTAAAAAACAAGCCACTTTTTTACTTTATGCCGTGTTAACTATTCGCATAATAGGAGGATAGCTATTCGCATAATAGGAGGATAGTATGCGCCAAACAAGATTCCAGTTCATAATTAGAATTGCTGGCTAACATGGCAGGCACGATAACTCCCAAACTGGCTAACGTTGTCATGTCCAGACAGATAGTTAAACAGCTCATAATTGCAGAAAGATCAAATATGGTGTCCGCCATCAGGACATGTCAGGCTCTTGGTCTTCAAAATTCCTTCAGCTATACATCATTTTTCATATTTGAAAATTATATGGTATGCTCTCATGCAATCATGGACTGATATTCCGGGCTATATATATTTATTGCTCGCGATGTATCGCGATAAAAGTCATTTAGGAATAAAAAAAATTTATTTAGATGTAATAAAATTTATGCTAATTTTACTAAGTAGGTGGTGAAGGTATTGTTTATCCACAGTTTAAAACAGATGTTTACGACGTGATTCAAATTCAGAAAGAGAGCCATGGTAACATCTGGGAGCTATAAATTACCCACGCGCAAAGCGTTAGAACCTATCCCCCCTACAAAACATCCCCCGGAGTACTGTGAAGGTGAACATCTCACGACATGCCATCCCACCTCGCATCGCCCTCCAAAATCAATCATGGCAATACCATACAATATCATGAGCTCATCAGAGTTATGGCGAAGGCACACATCCGGATACGCGCCATAATCCGCAACACAATCCCCAACCCCAACCGAATCCATTAAATCACTCCCCCTCTAACCCAACCCACAATTCAACTAAACCCGGAATATATGAAACCAAACAACAACAAACTCGATGTGCAGAGGTTCGCACTATACGCAAACGCGTACCTGCTCGACGGAACCATCCTCGTAGATGCAGGGATCGACCCCAGGGAGGTCACAGGATACGATCTCGAACTGATCATACTCACGCACTGCCACTTCGATCATACCTGCGCGGCATCAGAGATCGCGCGGATGACTGGTGCTAAAATCGCAATCCACGAAGCGGATGCGCGGCTGCTCGATGACGATTATGCAACCGCGTCAGTACTCTTTGGCAAGCGCGCGCCAGAGATAAGTCCCGATATGCTGCTCTATGGCGGAGAGATCTTTGAATCGGATAATTTCATGCTGGAGGTGCTCCATACGCCGGGGCACACGCCGGGCGGTATCTGTTTATACGAATCAGAGACCAGAAGTCTCTTCTCCGGTGATACTGTATTCCCCTCCGGCGGGATTGGGAGATGCGATCTCGGGGGCGATCTCTCTGACCTTATCCATTCGATAAAACTGCTCACAACTCTCGATCCGGAAGTGCTATATCCGGGGCATCTCGATGTTACCGATGCGGACATCCCTTCACAAATCGGATCGTCACTGGCACACGCACGAGAACTCGTATCATAACGAATCGCTTTCTTTATATTATATGCACAAACTTTATAAGTGAAAAGAGCCGACTTATATTAAGGTGAATATTATGAAAGAACTGTCGATACAGGTAATGGGCGAACATGAACACGAAATTGCAGAACTGCTGCAAGGTCTCGGACTACCAAAAATCATATCTAGAACCATCGCATGCCTCTCCAGCACAAACGAGATGACATCCAGAGATCTTGAAGCAGCGGCTAGCATCAGACAGCCAGAGGTCAGCGCTGCCATGCGCGTGCTGCGCGCGAACAAGTGGATCTCAGAGCGGGAAGAGAAGAAGAAGACCGGCAAGGGCAGACCTGTCAAGGTGTATAAGCTCGGCGTTCCGCTCCACCAGATCGTGGAACTACTCGAAAAGGATAAGATGGCATCCAACGAAGAGACAATGAACGACATCCAGCGATTACGAGAACTCGCGTAGCGGGACCGTAGGGTAGCTTGGTCCATCCTGCCAGGTCGGGGATCTGGCGACCGGCGTTCAAATCGCCGCGGTCCCATCTCGTGGGGAGTGGTTGGGGTGTTAGGCGTTACGAGCACTTGCAGTACGTATCAAGCATAACCGATCACCGCGCTTGCATCACTACTACTACTACTACTACTACTACAGCCGGACATGCCCCACCACCCCTCAGATACTCAGTCACATCAGCGACCGCGTACTTGCCGGAATGGAAGATGTTCGCAGCGAGTGCCGCAGACGCATTCGTACGCATGACCTCGAGACTGTGTGCAGGATGGGTTAATTAAAGCCGCCTGCGAAGGATTCTTAAAGAAGTGATACCTGCCATGAAACAACTGACCCATGCCGCATCCGGGATATTGCTCGCATCGCTTGCACTACACTACACATCGCATAGCACGCTCTGCGTCCTCTGCTGGGCAGTGACGTGGTCGATCATAAGCGACTTCGATGTCCATGTCCCAACACTTGAGCACCGTGGGATCACACATACACTCGTATTTGCACTCTTTTCGGGCGCGCTCGTGCTTGCGCTTGGAAAATCCCCATCCACACCGTTTTACGCTTCACTCGCTTCACTCGCTATACTCCTGCATCTGGTACTCGATTCGCTGACCCCAAATGGTGTGCCGCTCTGGATGCCATTTAGTAGAAAGCGGGTGAGATTCCCGGTAATCGGCGGGAAGATAAGGTCTGATAACCGGGCGTTTAACTTGATCATCCAGGCAATCGCAATCGGGGCAGCGATGATGATTATTATCCCATGATTGCCCCGTGATTATCCGGCGATCGTCCCCGATCATGCCAGAGGTCTCGTTTTGCAGATATCCGACTCAATATCCCGGACCTCAGAGACGAACCGACTTGCAATCCCCTTTCCAATCTCCATCCACGAGTCGGGATCGATCCCGAGTTCGGATAGCCCAACTGCATTTGCTTCCGCGGGCGTTCCCCTGCCGGTCAGGTTGATGCCGCAGTGAATCTTCTCTGACGTGATTCCTGCTGTTGCGATACTCACGGTCAGTTTCCCGCCGTCCACAAAGAGATCATCCCCATTCCTCTCTGCGGTGACGCCGAGATTTCTCAGGGCATCCTGAACACAGACGATCAGGATCCGCTGGAGGTAGTATGCATGCCGCATGTTTGCAGGCGAGTCGAACCGTTCGACGATGAAATGGATCAAAGAATCCCCCCTTATCGCTTTTCCGTCCTTCTCATCCTCGATGTCTTTGATATGCACCACATCCATCGCGCCACGAAATACGATGACCGAATCGCCGCGCACGTCCAGCTGTTCATAAGCCCACAGCGGATCGATCTGCGAGCCGTCATACATCATCTGGCGGTCTATGACAACGGATTTCATCGAACTCATAAGACTAATCGAACTCATCTGACACATACGACATACATCACCCGGCAAGATTAATATGGCTTGGGTTCATTTTAGTAAGATGAGTGGCGTATATATGATACGATAATCAACCACGAATTTGGTGGAAACGAGATAGGAGGCACATCATAATGGGATTTATATCAGAAAGGTATGTTAAATTTTTGGACAGTTGGGATGAGTTTAATGAGTGGTGCGGCGGCGGTTCCAGAGGGTTGCTTGCTGTGGCTGCGCTGGCACTGCTTATCATTGCTCTGCTGGCGGTAGTGCTTGATCCGGGATTGATACCAACCGGCGATGATGGGGGCGTTGTTGCAGATGAAACACCAACCAAACAGGTTGCTGAGACAGAACCCACTGTTGCGCCAACCGTTGTACCCACTTACACAGCCCCCGACATACCGACACCTCCCACAGAACCAGCTCTGTTGGAGACTCCTGTAACCACAGGGCTACCAGAGCTACACACAATCGTAATCAACCCCTACAGCACGAAGAACTTCGAATTCGATCCGATCAACTGCACAATTGCACGAAACGACAGCGTCATCTGGCTCAATGAAGACACATATTCAGAGGGGATATACATCCTGACGAGCGCTGAAGGTCTGTGGCAGCCGGTCAATATCCGGTTTGGTTCCGAGTTCACTTACACATTTAACTCAAGTGGAACATACCATTACGGATGTGAGTATTTCCACCATATAAATGGGACTATAACTGTCAAATAATACCGATAAGAATATGGAACTGCAAGGTGGCGAAGTGGGGTCAGCGTAATAGCAGGGCTCAAACACACCATAACCATGATGACATTCGCGTTTCTGATCGTTAAGCTGGTGGTAGGCGTGGTATAAAAGCCTGGATAAATTCCGGACACCCGTCGCTGGATATATGTACCATCACAACGAATAGGGCATAGGTGGTATCGATACTCGGCAAAAAACAGTTACAACGATACCAGACACTCGTGAGGGTTGCGACCAAGTATGGTTTCGAGCATCTGGTTGAGCGGTTCAATCTCCACCCGTTACGGTCAGTTAAGGATCGCGTCACGAAGACGCAAGCAGTACACCCTGAACTATCCGACCCTGAACGGTTACGGATGATGTTTGAGGAACTGGGACCTACTTATATCAAGTTGGGGCAGATTCTCAGCACAAAAGAGGATCTCCTTCCGAAAGAGTACATAGAAGAGCTTGAAAAGCTGCAAGACGACGTGCCGCCATTCGGTTATGATGACGTGTGCAACATCGTCGCAGAAGAGTTCGGAAGACCTATCGACGAGATGTTTGAAACGTTCTCTCGTGAGCCTGTTGCATCAGCATCGCTCGGGCAGGCGCATATCGCCACATTGTCCGGCGGCAAGAAGGTTGCTGTGAAGGTACAGCGGCCAGGCATAAAAGAGGTCATCGATTCGGATCTCCAGATCCTCCGCGATCTTGCGCGTTTTGCAAAACATCATATCAAAGAGGCAAAATCCTTCGATCCGGTCGGTTTCGTAACTGAGTTTGAACGGAACTTGCGTGCGGAACTCGACTACACACTCGAAGCGCAGAGTACTGAGGAGTTCAGGACGACATTCAGTTGCGACACCATACATGTACCTGCAATCTGGTGGGACCATACCAGCCAGCGGGTGATGACAATGGAGTTTATCGACGGCATCAAGATCACTGACATCGAAGCGATCGGTGCAGCCGGACTGGAGCGCACGACTCTTTCCCGCAACTTTGCGAACTCGTTTTTGAAGCAGGTCTTCTTCTGCGGGATGTTTCATGCAGACCCGCACCCGGGAAATGTGTTTGCCATGGAAGGCAATGTTGTGGCGTTCATAGATTTCGGGATGATCGGCTATCTCGACCGGGAAACCAGAATGGACCTGGTGGATTTCTTTATCGCGATCGCTGATAATGACGCAGGTGCCGTGATCAAGGTGATTGAGAGTATGGGCATCATCAACTACGACAAGATCGATGTCATGCAGTTCAGGTTTGAGATATCGAACCTGATCCACAAATACTACGGAAGATCGCTTCGGAATATGAACACCGGAGAGATGATGCGTGAGATGCTCCAACTGGCGCTGAAATACCACGGGACGGTCCCGCCGAGTCTGATGATGCTATCGAAAGCGCTGATGACCGAGGAAGGGATATGCGCACAACTTGATCCGGATTACAACCTGCAGGAACTGGCTAAACCATACATAAAGAAGCTGACACAGAAGCGCATGGCGCCAAAAGAGATGTTGCAGGAGTGGGTGCGGATGATGCCCGGGCTTGGCAGGTTCGTACGAGCGCTTCCCGACAGGATCGACAGGGCACTGATGCGCGTGGAGAAAGGCACGCTGCACATCGAGTTTGACAAGGATGTGCCCCACCATATCGTATCAGAATTCAATCTAATGAGCAAGCGCATATCAGCAAGCCTGATCGTTGCTGCATTCATCGTTGCAGGCGCGCTGATCACACACTCGCGCGTGGGACCGCACATATACGATATTCCGCTGATCGGCAGCACCGCGTTCACGATCGCGGGCATTCTTGGTATCTGGCTCGTCTATTCCATGATAATGTCAGGGCGGTCATGATCTCGATTCGGAGAGGCAAAGTGGCGTAGGCAAGACATCTGGAATGCACTTAGGTACGATAGGCATATACAACAGGAGTACAACACCATGGATACACCGACACTGCTCGGATTCGCTGGCACGGCACTGGCAGGATACTTTGCCATCATGAATCCGATCGCCAATACACCGATCTTTGTCAGCCTGACCACCGAAGACGACGGCGCCACGAAGAGATCTGTTGCCAGGCGGAGCATCTTGCTTACATTCGCGATCATTGCCACTGTAAGTATCGCAGGGAGTTACATATTCTCACTATTCGGGCTCACGATGCCGGCGCTTCGGATCACAGGCGGTATCCTCCTCTTTATAATCGGCTATCACATGATGCAGGGGTCAGGTTCCAAAACTCATACACCAAGCGACGAGGACATCCGGACCAGTCTTGAATCCAAATTAAGTGTTGCAGTCTCGCCGCTAGCGGTTCCGCTATTGGCGGGTCCCGGCACCATCGCAACGGCGATGAGCTTCGCTTCTTATGGGGGACTGGACTATGCCCTTATCTCCATCTCGATGTTTGGAGTGATATGCGCCGCAACATACCTCTGTTTCAGGTCGTCCGAAGAGATCATCGATTTCCTCGGACAGGGCGGTCTCAACGTGATAACGCGCTTGATGGGGCTAATTCTTGCAACCATCGGCACGGGCATGTTCTTAGACGGCGTAGGTACGGAGATCGCTATATTCGTGAAGCAGATCGCTTAGTCAGCACTATTTTGTGTTAAGTCAAATTTTGAGATACTTACTCGAGTATCGTGTGGATATCTACATATAAAACCACGAGATTACGCAAGATTAACACAGAACTCTCGTATAACTCCGTGTAATCGTGTGGTTAAAATCCTAAAAACCACAACTTATCGAGCATGCAGAATTCAAAACCTCCATCCCCTTTAAAGAGTCCTTGAATCATCGACCGCTCGCTCAGGTTTTCTCTTTATTATTACATCATGTTCATCATATATACTTCCCACTATCACCTCCAGGATATCTTCCAGGCTAATCACGCCCCGTGTTCTTCCAGCTTTGTCTACCACAATGGCGATGTGGAATTTACCCCTCTGGAATTCCTCAAGAAGATCGTCCACTCTTTTTGTCTCGGTCACAAAATAAGGGAGTTTCATCAAGTCTCTCAGCAAAACGCCGCCTTCATCCATTTTTGCTAACATATCCTTGGCATATAAGATGCCCACGATATTATCCTCTGTCTCTTCAAAGATGGGGATTCTCGAGTATCCACTCCTTTTTACCAATTCCACGGCTGAATTCAGGGTTTGGTCGACGCTCATGCAAACTGTTGACTCCTTTGGTGACATCACATCCCCTACCACGATCTCGTCAAGTTTCAGAACACCTATCATCATCTCCTGTTCATCCTCTTCGATCGCGCCTTCTTCTCTCCCTATGTCAAGCATCGTTTCCACCTCCTCTTCGGTCATTAATCTTCTCCGGTGGAGCTTTATGCCCAGAATCCTCGCAGAAATACCTGAAATTATAGAAAAAAACTTTGTAATCGGTTGGAAAATAGAAGCCATGATCTGCATGGGCCTGGAGATCAGGATAGAAATCTTTTCTGCCCGGTGGATCGCAATCGTCTTTGGTATGATCTCAGAGAACGTAAGGATCAGGAGGGTCATCACTACGATCGCAATAGCCACACCGTCGGTGGGACCAAAAATCTCTATTGAGATGGATGTTGCTACTGCCGACGCAGCGATGTTCACCACATTATTCAGGATGAGTACGGATGTGAGTACGGATTCGGGGTCGCGAACCAGTTTATCGACCTCTTCTGCTCCTTCCACACCATGTTTCAACAAAATCCTAGCTTTTATCTTGCCTATCGCGATCAGGGCAGTTTCAGAGGCGGAGAAGAGCCCGGATAGGAGTAACAGTATAGCTAAGAGTAAAAGTGGTTCAATGAGAAACGCCATCTTTTTTCCTCTTTTGACTATAGTTTATGGAAGCTTCGTATAAACTGTTGCCAGAAGATCAAAATTTGACATCGTCGCGGTACATTTTCGTCTTCTGAGACTCCTTATGGGCAGTTTATAAAAATGGCCAGAACACATCGTCCCCGAATAATTCATCACGGATCTCGTTTTTCTCCTCTTGCGTACACTCGTCATCATGACGTATCTCATTATATCGCAGCATCTTTTCCACAAGTTCAGGTTTTAATTCGAGCATTTTGTTCTCGAGCGATCGGTATCCTGATACCACTTTCCGTTTTTCCAGAAACTTATAGAACTCCAGCAGGGCTGTATATATGCCATTGAATATTTCATTGTCAATATCTCCTGTTGTTACTATGATTGTATGCATGATTTGTTTGAAATCTGCATCTATCTGGTCTATGGAATCGTAGAAAAAATACTCGCCATCATACGCTTTCCGGATGTGATCCATTGTGTACTTAAGTGAGAAGAGTATATCATATTTCTCAGCAGGCGTATAATCGGGATTTTGTATAAGATCGGATTTAAACGCCTCAATCATGTCACGATTAGATTCCCGGATATGTTTTTCATATTCTTCAAAATTACCTTCATCTTCCAACTTTTCAAGATACTCATAATCTGTTTCTCTGAGAAGATACGCATCCCAATTCTTAAGCCGCCTGTCCCCAAGCATCAATTTACATACCTCATAGTTGTTAAGCGTGGTCTCGTCTTCCTGATCTAACTCGAGTGACTTCTCCAGCATGGGTTTTGCAGCATCCGGATTACCCCGGATCATCTCTAACCAGCCCATATTACAGTAAAATCTATGGTTCGAATCACATAGTTCTAATGCCTTCTGTTGAATCTCAAAAGCTTTCTTCGTGTCACCCAGACAGGAGTGACAACAGCTTATGGAATCATACACATTCGCTTTATCGCTTTCGATCGCTATAAGCTGGTTATAATATTCAATTGCCATTTCAAATCGGAGATGGTTTTCCAGGAACTCGCAGATGCTATAGTAGCTATCTATTAAATTTTCCTTAGAAAAATGCGTCTTTAAGGACTGTAGCCCTTTGTCTATGTATGTTTTTCCAGTCTCATCCATACCCTCGTGTATATATCTGTACCCCAATTCGATTAATGCGGGATAATAATCAGGACAACCCCTGAGAATGTCTCTTAAATAATCTCTCCTCTCCTGCCCGGCTAAAGGAGCGCTTAGAAGGGGCATCGTGTCTTGTGTTATCAGTCCAACGTAATCAAAATCCGCAATTCCCCAAGCCTCTGTATCCTCAATGCTTTTCTTCTTCCCTTTTTTGTCTTTTAATCCGCTTTTACTTGTTCCCATTTAAGCCACCCCTCCAGGTTTAACTATCACAACCGATTTCACATAACGGGTTTTTTTATCCTCAAATGTTTCATCAAACCAGAGAATATCAGCCCATTGTTCTTTGACAACATCAAAGTATTGGTCGATCATCTTCGCTATTCCCTATTCTCGTTTTTAAAACATTTAACTGTTTAACTGATAAAGATGTCGGGCATCTGCGTTCATCGGCGGATGATGGAATTGAAAAGAATCCTCGACTATAACCTTCTCGCCGTATCTATAACGATTCCTTCTCTTCAGTCATGAGCTATGGTTCGAGCATCACTAACCTCCCGCTTCCGAAGCTCATCCGCAAACCAGACAACGCGCTGAGGGAATGCGATCTCTATCCCGTTCTCCTCAAGCATCTTCTTTATCTCCCAGAGCATCTCCATCTTGAGATCATACCACTCAGTAGCAGGTGCCCAGATCCTCACAATGATATTTACCGAATTATCTCCGAGATTATCGACAAATATCTGGGGGGATGGCTTTTTCAGGGCGAATGGATGCTCATCGATCAGGTCTTCGATGATCTCGATAGCCAGATCAGCGTCGTCGCTGTACCGTATCCCAACGACATACTCAAACCTCCTTGCGATGTTGGCAACATAATTGGTTATGATGCCTGTAAATACCTTCTCGTTTGGAATTCTCACGTACAATCCATTATACGTCCTGACTATTGTCGAGACGATGTGGATATCCTCTACAAACCCTGAAATATCATCGACACGCAGCTGATCCCCGATCTTGATCGGTCTCTCAAACATAAGGAAGATCCCGGATATGAGATTGCCAACTATGCTCTGGCTTGCAAAACCGATCACTATGCCGACGACGCCGCCTGCGACGAGCAGATTCGAGGGGCGTATTCCAAGAGCAGGCAGTGACAGAAGTACAGCAACGATGATAATCATGTAGTAAATGACCTTGGTCGTGATCTCCAGATGGTCGCGGTCCATCCGGTTCTTAAGCGACCTCTTCATATTAATTACCACCACTTTGGCTATCAAGACCATAATTAGGACGTATACTGCGATCTGGAGGAGCTTAAGGATGGTGACGTCACCGTAGACGATTGTGTCAAGAATCATATACCTTCGTCCATCAGAAACCTTGTTGCAATCACAGGAATCTGTCTTAATCGCGAGGTGTAAAGTTCCAAAGATCTCTTCATCCCCTTCTCGAGAGGGGAATTGACAAAATCTATCTCTGCGACCTTCCTGCTCGTAATTTTCATATTCGCCCTCATAGCGACCATATCGTCGCTGTAATAGATCTTCATCCCGTAAGCGGCAAAGGCCGCCTTTGTTATTTCAACCCATCTTATGGTGGTGTTTGTTATGTTAAGCTCTATTATCCCTTCGTAAACATGATTCGTATCCGGTATCGTGGAATAAACCTCACTCATCCAGTACTTACAGATAACCCCACTTATAACGTCGCCATACAAGGTAAACTTCTGTTTATTCAGTGTGAGGACATCGAGGATCTGAAAATTTTTCTTTCCATGTACGAAGACACCAATCTCCACCGGGAATTTTACAAAGACCGTTCTTCTTGCGCTGGGTTCGATAAAAACCGACCTTTCAAACTCGATTAAGAAGTGCGGGGTCAGCTCCTTTGGCTTATTCACCGGCTCAACCGGATTGATAAGGATTTTGCTGTTGCTTGACAGCAGGAATTTTTCAACTTCCTCATCCATACACTCTCTTTTGTAAAGGAGACCTCCCGCCGTACCCTCAACCGAGATAGAGATTCTTTCCTGGTCAATCCTCAAAGGAACGTCATGCAAGCCGAAGATGCCGGATACCCCCATCATATATAACCATTAACGGAATAGAATATAAGAGTGACCTCCGCATCTTTCTTCATCTCCGCTCAT
>QMVM01000028.1 GCA_003661105.1 Methanosarcinales archaeon
CCCGAAGCATCTCTTCATTGTCATACCGCGAGATGATATCATCCAGCCGATCCGCATCGATATCCTTCATCCGAATTGCGAGCTTGATCATATTCGGGATCGCACGGACCACGTTATCGACGATCGTGATAGTTGCCGTCTTCGCAGTCCTTGAAAGCGGATTCAGATCGATTGCGATCACGGATTTGCCCATGCCCACCAGCGCCTGACACCGGTCACCATCCTCAAGCGGCACAAGTACCACATCCGCATCATAGATGCCGCCCTTGCATACCCGCGATCTGGGATGATCTGGCGGGAGCGGGTGAAGCGCTGCATTGGGGTGCTCACCAAGCACGCCAGCCGTCCCGTATAGGCGCAGATGCTCCGCAATCGTACATACTCGCTCTTCTGTCCGGTAAAAGAGATTTATCTCAATTGCCGCATTAAGAACCTTGCCAAGCTCGATGATCTCACCTGGCACCAGCGCTGCGACATTGCCGTTTACCGAGAGTACCGGGTGGCTTGCAGCAAGAAGCATCGCGACCGCTGCCTCTTCCGAACGCCTCGCTGAATCGGTTGTGCGTTCACCGAGCAGGTAGTCAAACGCCTCGCCGCGTCCGTGTGCGATCAAGCCAGCCTGTGAGGTGATGCCGGTGCGGACGCCATCGGTCAGGCGCTCCCTTATGCAGAGGGACTGGTATCTGGGATGAGTCTTTGGGAGGGTCATGTTTATACAATATAGCATCTGAATAATAGATATTAACTGGAGACCGTCTAAAGGAGTTTGTATATGGATAAACCAAAGATATGCATAGTTACGCAGACGCCATTGCTCAGGTTTAAACTGCAATATGGCGAGCTACTCGACAAATACGGGGTGCTTCCGGATCCTGTGCCTTTTAACTACCTTACGGAGGGGGTGGATTACGAGTTCTCTCCTGGTGGCGTTCCGAAGATGGTTTATCCGATGCAGAATCTGATGATCGAGAAGGGTTTGATAGATGGTGCGCACTGGATATCCTTAAACACGATGGGGCCGGAGCGCGTACTCGTTGATGCTATTCTCATCCACAACATTGCGCTCGAGCACAAGTATGTTGCACCATACACCCTGCTTAAGGAACGGATATGGGCAGAGACTCATGACATCGAGCGGAAACCGATTGGTGCAGTCGAGTTCTCTGCTTATGCGCGGTACAACTGGCTCTGTGCAGATAAAATGTTTAAACTGCTCCCGATCGATCTCTTCTATATTCACGATTTCCACCAGTTGCTTGTCGGGAACATGATCGGGCTTGCAGCGCCAACGGTATTTCGGTGGCACATCCCGTTTAATCTGGACCATACATCAGGATATATCAGGCGGTTCATCATCCGGTGTATCGAGTCCTTTGGCGGGGTCATCGTCAGCTGCAAACGTGATCTTGAGGGCTTGATACGGGCAGGATACCAGGGAAGGGCATACCAGACATACCCTTACATCAACCAGTACCAGTGGACCGATCCGTCAGACACTGAATCGGATGAGTTCTGCAAGCGATTCGGTATAAACGAGGAGGATAATCTCATTCTGGCTGTGGCAAGGATGGATCCTATAAAGGGACAGGATATTGCAATCAAAGCACTCCAGCAAGTACCAAACGCAAAATTAATGCTTATCGGAAACGGCAGTTTCACAAGCAGCAAGAAGGGAGGTCTGGCTCATCCGAAAGGATCTGATTGGAACATGCACCTGAAAAAACTTGTGAGCGATCTTGGACTGGAGGATAGGGTTATATTTACAGGATTTATGCCAGATGACCTCCTGAAAGCAGCATACAAGCGATGTGATCTGCTGGTGTTCCCATCGTACACAGAGGGGTTTGGTTTAGTCGTGGTTGAGGCATGGATGTACAGAAAACCGGTTGTCGTGAGCACTGGTGCCGGCGTCTCGGAACTGGTGATGGATGGGCTTAACGGGTACACATTCGATCCCGGACACATCTCTCTTCTGGCAGATAAGATTAATGCAATATTGGCAAACCCGGATGATTCCAAGTGCATCGGGGAACGAGGCTACGAGACTGCTACACAGTGTTATATAGAGGAAGGTGCAAGTGTGATCTGGGACGTATTCAATGATGTCATGACCGGATTTGAGCACTGAAATGGAGGGATGAAATATGACTGATTTTACATTCTACAGGGCGCGATACCAATTCGAACTTACAGGAAAGAAAGCAAGAGACTTGCCTGAGTTGCTTGCAGCTATAAAGACTATTGACGAGAGTTCCATCTTCAACCATGTATACCATGCGCTCCTTGATTCACACTTCCTCCCAATCGGGTATCCGAACGATTTTGCGTACTGGGTCATTGATGCGCTGCATGAACCCGTGCTTGCCGAACGGCTTGCCAACCTTGACCTGCGTGAATTCCATGATACGGAGGCACTTCGAGAGGAGATCGTCCGCATAATCGAGGATTACATGGCGATATATGATGTTAGCTGTAGGGCTGACGTAGGTCAGGAGTTTTACTTCATCAGGTGCATCAGTGTCACATTCCCGACGAGGCATGTGGTGACAAACATGAACGAGGTACTAGAAACCATAAAGGAGATCGATCTGGACTCGATATTCTATTATTTCATTGCGAGCAGGTTGCTTGACGGGGAGCACTACCAGGAACTGTCGCGCTGGATACAGAGGAACGATAGCCATGAGTTGATAGAAAAGCTAGATAACCTCTACCCTTATGGATTTGCAAATATGGATGCCCTGAGAGACGAGATCGTGAGGATTATTGAAGGATATTTCTGGGAGAATATATGAACGAAACGAGATCGATCTGGGATTATGAGGATATTGTTAAGAGGGGGCTGCTCGAAGACCTTGAACTGCTTGCGGAACATATAACAGGCAGGGTTCTGCACATCAACGCCACATACTCAGGCGGTGGTGTGGCAGAGATCTTGAGCAGTATGATCCCGCTACTAAAGGGGCTTGGTATCGAGACCGAATGGAACATAATAAGAGGGGACGACGAGTTTTTTTCTACCACGAAAACTTTTCACAATGTGCTTCATGGGCGGGTAAATGGTGCAGCCGAGGTTCTTGTAGCGCATGAGCCGGTCAGTGTGCTGGACGGTCTTAAGAGCGAGATCGGAGAACTCACCCAACGAAAGGAGATGTTCGAGACATACCTGCACTGGAACAAGGTCAATTCAGAGGAGATGGATCTTGATTCTGATTTTGTATTCATCCACGACCCCCAGCCGGCTGCACTGATTGATGTGAAGCAGAGGGGAAAGTGGATATGGCGGTGCCATATCGATGTCTCGAACCCCGATCCGCTTGTCTGGAAATTTCTAAGCGAATCAATCTCAAAGTACGATGCATCGATCTTCTCGACACCGATGTTCGCAAGACCCGATCTCGGGATCAGGGAGTTTCTTGTGCCGCCTTCCATCGACCCGCTGAGCGACAAGAACATCGAACTCTCGCAGGGCGATATCGGCAGAGTCCTTGATAAATACGGGATCTGCATGGATAAACCGATCATAACACAGGTGTCAAGATTCGATCGGTTGAAGGATCTTCCTGGAGTGATAGATGCATATAAACTGGTGAAAAAGCGAATTGACTGCCAGTTAATCCTTGCAGGCGGCGTAGCGTCAGACGATCCCGAAGGCATGGGCGTCTATCAAGAGGTTATGGCGAAGGCGGATGGCGAAGAGGATATACACGTACTGCTAGGGTCCCCGCCGTTTTCTGATATCGAGATCAATGCATTCCAGCGGGCATCGACCGTTATCATGCAGAAATCACTGAAAGAAGGGTTCGGACTGGTGGTTTCAGAGGGGCTCTGGAAAGGAAAGCCTGTAATCGGCGGCGCGACCGGCGGAATCCCGCTTCAGATCGTCAATGACGTTACAGGGTATCTTGCGCATTCGGTCGATGGCGCGGCATTCAAGATCGCAAATCTCCTCAAAAATCCGGAACTTGCCCGGAGACTCGGGGAAGCTGGAAAAGAGCACGTCAGGCACAATTTCCTGATAACGAGGCATCTTAAGGATTATCTTCTCATTATGCTCAGTCTTGAGAACCCATCAGGGACTATCAGGTTGTAGAAACGCAAAGACGCACCATAAAAAAAGAGGGGAAGAGGTTCAGTCGAACCTTCTTCTGATCGTGCTCACTGCTATGGCGTCAAGCAAACCAACTATGGTTATTGCTCGATGGTAATATAGCTGGAACCGTTGTTGTCGGTCTAACGTTTCAAGTGTATGTAAAAAAGACGAAGAGCCCCACCCTCTTTAAGGTGAGGAGGTAGTCACTGACAGCGTGAAGTTGTCAAGCGTCGTCCATACAGGATCTCCGGTTCCATCCCATGCAATCCATTTGACCTCCGCATGTTCGGGATATACTGTTACAAGGACATAGCCATAGTCGAGATCATTGTGATATTCTCCAACCACGCGGGAGTCATTATAAGGCGGACTCCATGACGCGGGTGGTGCGCCACATGATCCGATAACCATCTGCCGAATCTCACTTCCTGAATCGTCGGGTACGTATGCCCGGTTATAGAGGTGGTCATGACCGCAGAAATATATCCGCCCGCCTGCACTGCCGAGGGTGTTCCAGAACTCGTTACGCGCGTTCGGGTAACATGCCATGCAATCAGGGTGATTGACCTTGAATGCGGGTTCGTGACCAAATACAAATACATAAGGTTGGCTGTTGTTACCCATCTGATCATCCAACCACTCTTGATTCACCCTGTGGGGGCTGATGTACGTGTCAATCCCGACAAAGAATGCGTTCTTGTGGGTGAATGAGTATGTCAGGTTCTCCTCGCCGGATGGTCCGTTTCCAGGGTTATCAGAACCAAACGCATCAATGTATGCAGCCTTTAGAGCATGATCGGGGTGTGGCGTGTAAGGGTATGAGGAGTGTGGCCAATCAAGTGGTCCGTTCTCGTGGTTGCCGCGGATGGTATGCACTGTGATTCCTGCGCTGTATATCGGTTCCATCGCACGCTTCCAGTTTGTGAACTGGGCAATGTAGGGGGTGCTGCCGTTCTGGCACCAGCCGTTAGCCATATCGCCCGGAACCAAAACAAGGTCGCAGCTGTCGTTTACAATCGCCCTTGCAATAGCCCCTACAACAAGATCGTTGATTCCGGATTTGTTACTGGTGTTATTATTATCGCCCCTGGTATCACAGAAGACCGCGAATCTCCACTGATCTGTTTCGGGTTCGGTTGAGTCACCCTCCACACACCCGGCTGCAAACACGGCCGCAAACAGGCACAGCGCGATAATGGCGAATGCGATCAGATTGCGTCTCACGTTTACACACTCTCTAATATCGGTCGCTTCAGGTAATTCTCTTGCTGTCCCTCTGGCAAGGTGGCAAATGGCACCTGAAAACCACCCGTACGGACAGACATCTGATTATACTGATCCGGCACACTCGGCTCATTCTTTCCCGCCCAAACATACTTGCAGAGGCGACAGGTTCCTTCAAGCTTATCGAAATAGCGAAGTATCGACACTGTCATAACAATCACAATCCCGGATTTTCGAAACCACTCCATGTAATTAAACTATACCTCACTCCGCCATAAACCTTGCCGATCATCAACGATCACCTTCTCAGTATGCTCAGTCTCGAGAACCATGTGACTATCAGGTTGTAAAAAAAGCAAAATGGCAAATTTGATATTATCTCATTCGCCTGACTACATAAGCAAGCAGACCTACGGTTACCAGCAATGAAGCTGTGTATCCGGGTGTGCTCTTCTTCGTCTCTGTCTCTGCCGCATCAGATTCTTCTCCCTCAGACTCTGCTACCTCTATGATCTCTACCACTTCTTCTGTTGCAGGGGGTTTGATCGATTCTGATACCGCTGGCACACTGGTTTCAGGATGGCATACCGAACAGGTGAGTTCTCTCTGTGTCGGCGGCACAACCGTTATCAGATGCAGCCCTGTCAGGTCATGGCAGTTGCTACACAGGGGTAAGATCACCACGCCTTCCGGCATGTGACACTCTTCACATGTCGCCAGACCCGGCAGATGGATCAGGTGTGGGATCACATCCGCGTCCAGGTCCCGTCCCTCCTTGTTACCATCTGGTCTGTGGCACATGTAACAGATCGATGTGTTCGTCTCTTCGCCATGGATATGCACCAGGTCATCCTGTGTGTGACAGTCCTGGCAGATAATGGTCACTCCTGCCGGTTGTAGCGGCTTTACGATGTCCGGCGCGGTCTTGTGACATGCCTCGCATCCCTGATGCACATCCACGAGATCGCGGTGACAGTGTGCGCAGACCGTTGTATCAAGGATCTCGCTGTTGTGATTGGTATTAATGTCCTCATGACAGTACGTGCAGTCCTCAGTCTCCACCTTCTTTATGTGCACATCGTGAATCGTGCCGTAGTGGCATTTCTCACACTTGGGGATTGCGATCGTAAGCGCCTCGCCATGGCAGTCCTCGCATGTCACCAGGTTCTGCGCCATCTCCTCCTCATGAAGCGTATGTGGCGACCCGGGGTGACACTTCGCACAGTCTATATTCGCAGCATCCAGTGTGATCGTGCCAAACTCCACCTCAGCATAAACTGACATAGCCACGATCAGCAGAATAAGTGTTGCAAGCAACATCGGTGTTCGTTTCATAGTATTCGCCTCTCGATTGTTATCGATTGTAACGATATGGTTTGCGTTTGTGTATATATTGCTTTTCCTGCGAACGCGCATGAGCAAGACGTGGCCACGCCCTGTCGAATCACAAGGTTTAAATCATGACAGCCCGTTTAGGTCTAATGTATGCGCCTATCAGATATGATTGCAATTCTCGAGGAGATTGCACCTCCTGAACTTGCTTACGAATCAGACAGGGATCGGATCGGGCTGGTGCTTGACCGTGGGAACAATGTGAACAAGATAGCTATTGCACTGGATGCTACCGACTATGTACTCGAAGAGGCTGCACGCGAGGGTGCGGATCTTCTGGTAACACACCACACCCCGATATACGATCCGATCAACAAGATCTCAAAGAACCTCTCGGACTCGTTGAAGATCGCTCTTGAGAGCGAGATATCGATATATGCGATGCACACGAACTATGACCGGGCACAGGGCGGTGTCAACGATGTGCTTGCGGAAGTACTCGAGCTGGAGGATGTCGAGGAACTTGAACCGGGACGCATCGGAAGAACAGAATACTCGACAACATCAGAGTTTGCAGAGTTTGCTGCGCAGCAGTTAAACGTCCCGGTTAGGTGGATCGGTGAGCGCAAAATCGAGAAAGTGATGGTTATCGGCGGCAGCGGCCTATCCGGCGAGTTTGTGAATACTGCGATCGACGGCGGCGCGGATCTTCTGCTGTCAGGAGAGATCCGGCACGACGCGATCAGGAAGGCGCATAATCTGGCACTCATCGATGCCACGCACTATGCAACCGAGATTCCTGCAATGAAGCGTCTATGTGGACGATTGCCGGTCGATACGGTCTTCATCGATCACGTACCCGATGTCAGGTGGGTGGACAACACCACTATATCGCTTCCGGAAACTCCGGCGTGGCAGGCATAGGCATTCCACCGAGATCTGTGCAAGAGGGCACAATCGAGATATACCCCCCAGCCTCCGCACTATATAGATACCAGAACAGCGCATGGGTATCTGTTACAAAAAGGCTGCCGCTACTAAACGTGCTTGAATAACGATTTTTTGGCAGTTTCGATCTCATCACCGGTTATATGTGTGCCTTTGAGAAGTCCCTTCAACGAAACAATTTTTCTCTGTGTCCGAAGCAATGTTTTGGTGTCATGGAGTTCATTTTCAATCAGGGATAATTTTGTATACCTCGCAATCCTGATCGTATCGGGCAGGACATGTATATTCTCGCCAGTTGTAACAGTTGCCATCACACTTTAATTACATTTAAAGCATATGCAGGACACTGTCGCTTTTCCAGGCGGAGCCGCCATGTCTCCCACTATAACGCAAGCGTCGACGGCAGAGCCGTTGTCGCAGAGTGCGCAGAACCACACAGAGGGCTTAAGCGGTCTCGAAACTCTGCACCCCGTACCCGCTCCGTTGTGATAAATCACTTGATTTATAGTGAATCCGGAAACGTCGACGTGGCTGGTGTATGCACTGCTACATCAGTACATACCTAAACAAGGATTTTCAGTGCTTTATCGACATCTACACCATCGTGCACTATCGCTGCAGCCGCCCGCGTCATCAGTATCGGATCGTTTGCCTGAAACGCATTTCTACCGATGGCAGCACCTTTAGCGCCTGCCTCCATCGCGCCCTTGATCATCTGCAGGAACTCCCTATCAGTATTCGTCTTTGGTCCGCCTGCGATCACCACGGGAACCGGGCAGCCTGCAACCACAGTCTTGAATGAGTCCGGATCGCCGGTGTAGTTAGTCTTGATGATATCCGCTCCAAGTTCAGCGCCGACACGAGCTGCAAGTGCGACCGCGGCCGGGTCGTGCTGGTTGGGGATTGCGGCACCTCGCGGGTACATCATAGCAACAAGCGGCACACCCCAGTAATCACAGTCATCCGAGACCGCACCAAGATATTCGAGTTGGTCCGATTCGGTATCAGAGCCGACATTGATGTGCACGCTCACGGCATCCGCTCCGAGTTTGATTGCCTCTTCGACGGTGCATACCGCCACCTTATTGTTCGGATCGGGTCCAAGCGAGGTGGACGCACTCATATGGATGATGAGTCCGATATCGTGCCCGTATCCGCGATGCCCGTGCTTGACCATCCCTTTCTGCATGAGGACTGCATCCGCGCCGCCCTCTGCCACCTTGTTTATGGTCTCTCCGATATTTACGAGCCCTTTTATCGGACCCTCTGATATTCCATGATCCATTGGAATGATCAGTATGTTTCCGCTCTTCCTATCAAAGATCCGTTCAAGCCTTACCTTCTTTCCTATTTCTGGCATGGTTTCACCATTTCATTCATTACTGCGATATTACAGAACCGGTGGTATTATAAGTATTGTCTGATCAGGAAACTGTCCAACAGCAACACAGTAGTTAAGTATAAGATACTTCAAAGTAGTATACTATGGAGTATCCAACCTGTATAGACCGACAGCAGGAACTAACAACACTAAGAGAGCGGTTCAGCAGAAGAGGTGCGGAATTCATCGTAGTATACGGAAAGAGACGAATAGGGAAAAGCACGCTCTTGCAGAAGTTCATGGAAGATACAGACGGAATTTACTTCTTTTGCAGAATCGAATCCCAGAAAGAGATGCTCGAACGATTCTCTTCGCAGATTGCGGAGGAGATGGGTATGGAATATCTTAAAGGAGCGCCTTTTACGACATGGGACTCCCTTCTCGATTTTTTTATCGGGAAGAAGGCCGGTAATTTCGCGATAGTCTTCGATGAGTTTCCTTATGCGGTCAGTGCAAACCCCGCGCTTCCTTCAATATTTCAGGATTACTGGGATGGGAAGATCAAAAAAACAAACCTGAAGATTATAATCTGCGGATCATCGATTTCTATGATGGAATCGCTTCTTAGGTATAAATCCCCATTGTACGGGCGAAGAACTGCACAGATAAATGTTTTCCAGATGGATTTCAAAAATTCGTGTAAATTTCTGGAGAGCTACTCATTTGAAGATAAAATAACTATCTATTCGATCTGTGGGGGAACGCCTGCATATCTTATCGAGTTCGATGGCACGCCCATCCGGAGATGCATCGAGGATAAGATATTCAGGAAAGACGCTTTTATGTATAACGAAGTACCGTTTCTCCTGCGCGAAGAGTTGAAAGAACCTCGAATCTATTTCAGCATCCTGAATGCAATTTCTATCGGTAAAACAACACTATCTGAAATCATAAACCATACAGGATACGAGAAAGGTGTAATAACCAAGTATTTATCAGTATTATCTGATTTGAAACTTGTCAGTAGGATGATATCAGTTACCGAAAGTGCAAAGTCAAGGAAAAGTATCTATGTCATAGACGATAACTTCTTTGTATTCTGGTTCAGATACATTTTTAATAATATGGAAATGATAGAAAAGAATCTATCTGCTCAACTCGTGAAGTCCATCATGGAACGCAATAACGAAATATGCTCGCGTGTATTCGAAAAGATTTGCACCGAATTTTTACTGGCGAAGAAACCATTCGAGTTCACCAGAATCGGCTCATGGTGGTACAGGGGCGACGAAATTGATATAGTTGCTCTAAACGAGATCACAAAAGAAATATTATTCTGCGAATGCAAATATACAAACAGGATGCTTGATACGGATGTTTATCTGAACCTCGTTAACAAGGCAGGATCTGTAAAATGGGGAGGTTCAGGACGCAAGGAGATTTATTGTTTGATATCGAAATCGGGATTTACTAAAAGGATGAAAAAACTCGCTGCAAATGATAATGTACTGCTCTTTGACCTGAACGATCTCGAAATGGAATTTGTTGTCGGCAACGGCGAAGTCTCCAAACCAGATAGTGCTGATCGGTCAGCATATATATCATCAGATACAGACCAACGCCTATGAACTGGTTTGTACTACTTGCAATCATAAGTCTAACACTCGTGGCAGCTCATACAGGTGTTGCAGATGCTACAGTCAAAACAAGGGTCGGCACATATAGCTCAGCAACGCCATACCCAACTGATGCTCCTGCGCTCTCTGCAAGTTTGTCCCAGCAGATCCCGTATCCTGCGCAGCCAGGTGAGGAGGTGACGCTGCTAATCAAGACGACAAATCATGGAGACGAACCGGCAGAGAATATCATCTGGTATCTGGATGTGCAGGAGCCATTTGAACTGAAAGAGACCGAAGAAGCGACCCAGACGCTACCTGAACTCAGATGCGGCGAGACTGCGAATACCGAGTATTACCTGACCGTGGATCCCGACGCAAGGTCTGGTGAGTACACGCTCGAGCTCAATATCACTTATAGCGGGGATTTTGATTCTAACCGCCCTTACCTCACCACGAAGAGCATGACTGAACTCACGATCCGGGTGATGGGGCATCCTGATCTCGTCCTCCTCGATGCCGATATCCCGGAAGCAGACCTCAAATCTGAGTTTGATGCAAAATTCTCGATTAAAAATGTGGGAACCGGACCTGCAAAGAATGTAAAGGTTTTTTTTGAAAATCAAACCAGTATCCTTCCGAAGATGTCCATCTACTATATCGATATAGTAGCACCTGGCGAGACTGCACTCATCGAGTCCGGTTTCTTCGTCGATACCATCACGCCATCCCAGCACCCACTGCCGATCGCGATTTATTACGAGAACGAGACCCACGGAATGCAGCCAGCGCAACGATATTCTGTGCTGGTTCCGGTATCGAGCGGAAACACGCTCTTAGTCTATCTCGATTCACAGGACGAACTCACGGATGGCACGGTCGGAGAGATCACCATCGGCGTTGCAAATTGCGGTCTTTCCCGGGCAAATCACGTCGTGCTGACGATAGCGGATGGGGATCGGTTCGAACTGATCGACAGCGACACGAGATACATCGGTGACATCGAGAACGATGATTACGATACTGTTGATTTCAGGATACTGACTAATTCGTCAGACTGCAGCAATGTGACTGTAGATGTGAGTTACGATGATGATTACGGTAATACGTATAGTGTGACGACCGAAATACCGATAAAAGTTTACACTTCTAAAGAGATGAAAGCGATTGCGCCTAAGAGTGGTGGATACACAGGGATAATAATCGCAGCACTCGTTCTGCTGCTTGCATACCTCTTCAGAAAACGCATTAAAAGGATTATATCCAAATGAAATTCGCGGATTACTTCCGGTTCTGCTACAAGGGATTGGTACAGCGGAAAACCCGGAGTTACCTAACGATCGTCGGCATAGTGATCGGGATAATGGCAATCGTTGGCTTGATCTCGATCGGAGTCGGGATGCAGGTCTATATGGACGAGCAGATCGGGAAGATGGGTGTCAACAAGATTATA
Source organism: Methanosarcinales archaeon (assembly GCA_003661105.1). Classification (GTDB taxonomy): domain Archaea; phylum Halobacteriota; class Methanosarcinia; order Methanosarcinales; family Methanogasteraceae; genus Methanogaster_A. Next base: position 11,988 of record QMVM01000028.1, read on the forward strand.
ATCATGCCGGTGCCGCCGGGCGGCGCGTTAGGTGGTCCGAGTTCCGCATCAACGTACTTCACTGACCGGGATGTGAGGGTTGTCGGGAATGTGCGAGGGGTCGATGCGAACTGTTACATGGTCTACCGGTCCTCGCTTATAACCTACAAGGATATCGATGCCACTGCGTCGGTTGTTGGCATGGTGCCGTCGATCGCAGAGGACGCGTATTTCGATGTCCAGGGATATGAACTCGAATCAGGAAGAACTCTGGAGGATAAGGATACCCATAAGATAACGATTGGGTACCTGATTGCGTATAAGACTTTTAAAGTTGGGGATACCTACAAAGAGGTTAAGATAGGTGATAAGATCGAGATCAAGGAGCAGGGTTTCAAGGTCATCGGGATCATGGAGGAGATCGGGAGCCGGGATGATGACATGACGATTACTATGAGTCTTGATGATGCAGAGCGGCTTTTCGACGTGAGTAATGAATACGACTTCTTCTTCGCGAAGATAAAGGAGGGAGCCGATCCTGAAGATGTTGCAGATCGTATCAGTGATCGGCTTGAAGATGAACGTGACGAGGAGGATTTCACAGTCATGACCGCAGCACAACTCTCAGAGACGGTTGGTGGAATACTTTCAGCGGTATCCGCAGTCCTGATCGGGATTGGCGCGATATCGCTTCTCGTTGGTGGTGTCGGGATCATGAATACGATGTACACCTCAGTTGTGGAACGGACGCGGGAGATCGGGATATACAAAGCACTCGGCGCCGAGAACAATACG
>QMVM01000029.1 GCA_003661105.1 Methanosarcinales archaeon
ATTGGGTGTACTGATACTTAAATGATGGCGTTCCTCCATGTCCAGTATGTTTATATGGGGTCGAATGCGCAAGGTTAATATTGATGAATGGTTGCAGAATTCTGGCGATAACGGTTCTTTTGACGCTAATCTTTTCAATGACTGCTGCTGCTGTTGAGACTACAAACGTCACCATGAGGGCCGATGAATACATAGTATTGAACAATGACATTTACATCGAGCTGCTCGATGTTAGTGAGGATATGGGCTGGTCTGCAAAAGTCTGGTTTTACGGTCATTTTGATCCCGTTGGCACAAAAAGGACACTGTACACAGGGGACATTCCCACCAAATACACAAGTGGTACCGGTCTGACAATAGAGGTTACGCTTGATTCCGTATTCTCCAATGGAGCCTCGTTTGTGATAGAAAGCCCAACAGAGCTACACGTCACCGAACGAGGTGCCGGCGGAGGTGAAGAGGAAGACCTGGACATCGATGACGACGGCGTGCCTGATATATGGGATCTGGACAACAGCACCCCCGCCGGTTACTGGACCGATTCGGACGGACGTGGACGGATGTGGGGTGACATGAATGGGGACGGTAAACTCACATCGGCAGACGCCCTCCTGCTCCTGCAAGCAGTGGTTGGGAAGATCGATATAGGCTAAGATTTGTGATTTTGGCGATATTTTAGAGAATTTTTAATTTTTTCTGGGGGCCCAGATTATGGCGAAGAAGATTAACCACAGAGGACACGGAGTGCACAGGGAGTTGCTGTTTTCTCTGTGTCCTCTGTGCTCTCTGTCTATCGACAAGAAGCTACATCACAGATTGCCTAACCGGCTACCCCTTCCATTTGGAGTAATCACACTGTGGATCGTGCGGATGGTAACGTCTGCGAGGTCAAGAATACAGAAGAACGTGGAAAATCAGAAAATCCGATTCGGATCAACAGCCAGGATAAGAACGCTATCAAGTCGACAAGAAGTTGCATCACAGATTGCCCAAACGAGCTACCCCTCTATTCGGGGTAATCCTACCGCGGAATGCGCGGATGGCAACGCCCACGTAGTAAGCTCAGCAGGAACAACGTGGAAAATCTGAAAGTCCGGTTTAGATCAACTGCAAGGATAAAAACACCATGAAGGGCGTAAAGTGAACCATTGTAAGAGTCGTCACTTATAATAAGCGAAAACGGACTGTTACGCTTAGACCAAAAGGTACGGAATCAGACTATAATGGCTATGGTGACGTTATAGTGAATGGACGAACGGTTCCCGGCTTACAGATGGCTTCTAAAGTGTTTATAATTATCTGTGATGTAGAACTTGGTAAGCTCCCTAAGCTCCCGGAATAGCAGGGTAGAGACCCCGTGAGGGTAAACGATGGCTTATGGGGTAGAGGATTCGGTAAAAAGCGAATAACATCTTGTAATGAGATGTATAGGGGTTCAAAATTTGCCCTAACCCAAGAGGGTGCTGACTTACCAAATTGGTGTTTCATTGTATGCAAGGAGGCAAACCTGTGAATGTAAGTAGTTAAATTACTCCCTTAAAAGGCGAGAGACTTACAGACACTCAACCAAAACTCCAGTGGATTGATATTGACTGGAAAAAGGTCGAAGAATGTGTTAACACCCTCGCAAACCCGAATTACAAAAGCAGTTAAGGATCATAAATGGCATCTGGTCAAAAGATTACAGTACCTGCTAACCCACTCGTATTATGCGAAGTTATTAGCAGTAAAGAGCGTAACCAAGAATAAGGGTAAGAGAACAGCCGGAATCGATGGCGCGAAGTGGATAACACCGAACTCCAAGATGAACGCTGCTCTTAAATTATCTGATGGGAAGACTCATATCACTCATATCGATGACGGCTTTGACTTTCCGGGCTGGACCAACCGTCAAATACAAGGGAAAACTCTTGATAAAGCCATCTAATAAATCGATTGAGAAGGTCACTCGAAAGATTAGTGACGTGATCAAACGAGCGAAAGCATGGAAACAGGAGAGTCTCATAAATGCTCTGAATTCCATCATCATTGGCTGGTCGAATTATCACCGATCAGTCATATCTAAAGAGGTGTTCAGCAATCTGGATCACAGAATGTGGAATATGCTTTGGAGATGGGCTAAGAGGAGACCTCCGGAAAAAAATTCCAAGACATGGATTGTCAGAAAGTACTGGCACAGCGTTGGGTCGCGGAACTGGGTGTTCTCTACGAAGAAGAACCGGCTAAAACTCTTTTCAGATACGAAGATCATCAGACATATCGGTCTGAAGATGGATAAAAACTCCTATCTCGATTCTGAGTACTTCAAGTTGAGGAAACTCAGACAGAAGGCTCTAAAACTGAGCGACTGGTGTAAGACGAGATGGAATAGACTAAAGGATAGTTTATGTGCATGAATACTGAAATCAGACGGCTGGAATGCCACAGAAACAAACTGCTGCCCGATACAGAAAGGGTTATGAAATGCTTGAGCGGTATGAGGTGAAAGTCTCACGTACCGTTCTGAGATGAGGAGGGGGGGTAACCGCCCCCTTCTTAATCGGCGCTCTCTGTGGTTTTCCGATCCCATTCCAGAAGATAATAAAAAGTCTCTATAGTGTGGGTGGGATCGTTCATTTCTGCGGTGGATATTCCGTTATTCGAGTATGTATTTAGTTAATTCACCGATTGATTGACAGATGCCTTTAAATATGGTGGTGGAGATGAATGACACGCACATTTGTGTCAGAGGTGATACAAGATTATGAAGGTGAAAAGCATATCCGGAAAAACAGGAATGATAATAGCAGTGCTGGCACTGATCACCGTCATGTTCATACCAACGGCAACGGCACCTCCTCCGGGTAAAGAGGTTATGACTGTCATCTGGGACGACTCGAACATCGTGGTTACCGTCGAGAACTTTCTCAATCCAGGCCATTGGTATCAAAACAGGTTGTATCAACCAGGAACATCTGATACGATTCCACCCGAGGGCCCATTCAGCCCAACGAACATGGATGGATATTTTGTACTCGCTGCTTTTGTGCCTAGCGAGGTTGGTGACCCATATACAGATCGGTTCGACGTGACAAACTCCGGTGCAGAATATAAGGAGGGTGAATGGACGGTTTGCCTATATAAGGATGGAGTATTTAAAGAAGGTGCTACAGAGCCACAGGATCCTCCCAAATCTCCGCGTGGTTGCGAGACTGTCGTGGTCGGTGATGATTCCGCCATCCCGGAATTTTCCACAATCGCTATCCCTACAATCGCGATGCTCGGACTCTTTGCACTCTACCGCAGAAAGCAGAAGAAGTAAACTCGGGAAATCAAATATTTCACACCTCTTTTCTTTTTCCCACTAATCCTATTGATGATCTCTCTTGACGAACGCCTGAACACAACCGCGCTCGCCACACTCACAGCAACCGCGCTCGCCTACCTCTGCTCATTCGCACACCCGGCACTACCGGCAATCGCACTCCTCTCGATAATTCCGCTCTACTTCGTAATCCAGCGCAACCACGCACGCCACAACCTCCTCGAAAAACTCTGGTACCTCGACGGTGCATGGAAATACGTCTTCCCGTTTGCAATCTACCTCGTGATGGGTGATCTGACACGCGCAATACTCCCGGGTGCTTTCGAGGAATATCACATCTACATCACCTACTGCCTGCGAACCATTGCTGTCGCCTACATCCTGATCAGATACCGGAGCCTCTACACCGAACTTGCCAGGTGGCGGATCGATGGCACCTCGGTTTTCATCGGAGTGGCTATATGTCTCCTATGGATCGGGCTTGAGGGACTCTATCCAATCTTCTATTCCACAGACGTCCATTATGATCCCACAATCTTTGATACAACCGCGTTCGGATTCCTGGTGCTTGCGAGGTTCGCGGGCAGCGTGCTCGTTGCGCCGTTAATCGAGGAACTCTTCTGCCGGTCGTTTCTACTGCGGTATATGGTAGATCCAGAGTGGCAGGATGTGCCGATCGGCACGTACACGCTCGGATCATTCGCGATCGTGACACTGTTCTTCGGCTTCTCGCATTTCAGGTGGCTTCCCGGCATCCTGACAGCGGTACTTCTGAATCTGCTGTTGTACAGGACAAGGAACCTGTCTTCGTGCGTGGTTGCACATGCGACCGCAAACCTTCTGTTGCTTGTGTACGTGGTCTACACGGGCGAGTGGGGCTTCTTCTAATCGAAAACTTTTAACCTCCGCTGTTGCCATGTATGCCACAGAAGAACAAATCCGGAAAAGGAGTTTCATGCACAGAAAAATTAATCGAATATGGTGTGGTCAAATCGATCCAACACAATCGGTAAAAATTACCGGATTTAACCACAGAGAGTACAGAGAGCACGGAGTTTTTAAACCGATCCTCTGCGTCTCTCCGTGTCCTCTGTGGTTGTATCTCCTACTGATGTCATCTATGTCAGCCGCGGTGTTGCGCATCCGACTGACCATTACAAAAATTAATAGAATATCTCATTTAGGATATATTCAGGTGGAATCATGAAGATATACGGACAGCCGGAAAAGAGTATCGGGCAGGCAGTCGCATCGGGCGATGTAACGATTGCGGTATACGGGCTTGGGAAGATGGGGCTACCGCTCGCAGCAATCTTTGCGGACGCTGGCGCGCGTGTGATCGGCGCTGACATCGATGAAGGAGTCGTTGCGACCATTAATCAGGGAATCTGTCATGTAACTGGGGAGCCCGGTCTTTCCGAACTCGTGAAGCGAAACGTAGGCGAAGGGAGGCTTTCCGCAACGTCTGACCTCGTCCACGCGGCAGAAGCGGCTGATGTGATGGTTATACTCGTGCCAACGCTCCTTGGCCGGAATAACAACCCTGACATGTCGATTGTCCGGTCGGTCTGTGCAGATATCGCAAAAGGGCTTGGTCCCGGAGACTTTGTGATTCAGGAGAGTACGGTTCCACCCCGCACAACACGGGACACGATCCTCCCGATACTGGAAGGGTCCGGACACAGCGTCGGAGATTTCGGGGTTGCACACTGTCCTGAGCGCACCGCATCAGGCAGGGCGATCCTCGACATCACAGGCGCATACCCAAAGATCGTTGGCGGGGTTGATGATGCGAGCACAGAGACCGCGAGAGCACTGTACCTGACAATCAACAAAAAAGGCGTAATTCCTATGAGCGATGCAACTGCTGCGGAGTCTGTGAAAGTCTTTGAGGGCTTGTACCGGGATGTGAATATCGCGCTTGCAAACGAACTCGCCATGGTCTGCGACGAACTCGGAGTCGATGCAAGAGAGGTCTTTGATGCGGCGAACACTCAGCCGTATTCACATATCCATGCGCCAGGATGTGGCGTTGGCGGGCACTGCATTCCAGTGTACCCGTACTTCATCATAAATACAGTAGAGGCAAGTACCGATATGCTGAAGCTCGCACGCCGGATCAATGACGGCATGCCAGCGTACACCGTGGATCTGCTCGAAGGCGCGCTTCAAGAGATCAAGGTCGGGATATCAGGTGCGCGTGTGCTCCTTCTGGGCGTTACGTACCGCGGTGATGTGAACGAGACGAGATTCAGTCCGGCAATCGACGTGATCAATGAACTGAAGAGAAGGGGTGCAGAGGTCTTTGCTTACGATCCGGTTCTCGGGGACGAAGTGCAGCGGTTTGGGACAATTCCTTCTGATCTCGGCTCTGGCGATGGGATTAACGAAATCGACGCAATCCTGATCGCTTCTGATCATGCCGAATTCAAGGGGATCGACTGGGACCTACTCGACAGAAGGATGCGGCACAAGGTGGTTGTGGATGGAAGAAACATCCTTGATCCGGAAGAACTCCGTTTAAGAGAGTATCTATATCGGGCAGTTGGCCGACTATGAACATATCTCCTGATGCACAGAATATCGTAATTTTTGCTCTTATTTCATTTGTGCTGACGATAGTAGCACTTCCAGAAACGATCAGGATACTCAAATCAAGCGGCATGGTCGTGAAGGATTACTACAAGACTGACAAGGCGTGCGTCCCGACAAACGGCGGCTTACTGATCGGGCTTGTTGTTCTTGTAATGCTGAGCGCATCGGTGATATTCTGCAACTCAACGATCAATTTCGTCATCGTTTACATCGCGGTGATGTATGCTATCTTCGGGATACTGGATGACCATCTGCAGATCAGGAACCGGTGGCTCAAGATATTCTTCCCGTATTTCCTGTCATATCCAATTGCACTGATCCTCCAGCCGCATGCCATGGGAACGATCAGCCACTTCACAGGCACGACGCCAACTATGTTACTATGTTTTTATTATATTATTGCTCCGGTGTATATTATGGTAGTTTCCAACATGGTGAACATGCATTCCGGTTTTAACGGGCTCCAGTCAGGGCTTTCCTCGATAGTCTTCTTCTTCCTTCTGGTGAAGTCGTTCATGGTCGGGCAAACCGAGCATCTCGGCATCTTTGCAGCGTTCTTCGGGGCGAATCTCGCGTTCTGGACACGCAACAGGTACCCCTCATCGATATTTGAAGGAAACATCGGTGCGATGCTGATCGGTGCCGCGATGGGCACATTTATAGTCTTCCAGGGATTTCTCATATCCGGAATCATCATGCTTCTTCCGCACACGGTCAACTTCATCATGTACTTCTACTGGAGGGTGCGGAGAAAGATATGCCAGATGCATGGCACACCGCCTGGAGAATATGGCTCATTCAAGTTCGGGTGTATAGAGGACGGCACGATCAGTGTACCGAACCGGCTTACACTGAAATGGTTGCCGCTATACTACTATCCGATGACGGAGAGAAAGGCTGTTAGAATTATGTATGCGCTCACCGCCACGACGTGTGCTATAGCGCTCTACGTGCCCTACTGATATAAGATTGCACACTTGAAGGTATATTCGATGGCAGAAGGAAGATTAAAATACTACATCGACCTGATCGCGGTTGCCATACTCGTATGTCTGTGCATTCTCTTCGTTCTTGTCGAGCCATTCAACGAAACACCACTCAGGATTCCTTTTTCACTGATAATTTTGCTTTTCCTCCCGGGATATGCGCTTATCGCGGCGATGTTTCCGAAAATGGGTGAGATCGGTGGGATCGAGCGGTTCACGCTCAGCATCGGTCTGAGTATTGTGATTACGGTCTTTGATGGCTTTGCGATCAGCGTGACACTATATCTGTTCAGACCGGTGCCGCTCACACTCACACTCTCTGCGATAACATTGTTCCTTCTGCTAGTGACCGTCGTTACGAGATCGCTGACCCGGAGGGATAAGAGATATTTTGTGGATTATCAGGGATTTATTGAGTCGCTGCGGGCTGATGACGAGAAGATGGCCGATGTCGAACGGATGCTTTTCATAGCGCTCATCGGATCGATCATCATCGCAAGCAGTATGCTCATCTATGCCAAGCTCACGTTTGAGGATGAGGAGTTTTCTGCGCTCTACATTCTCGGTCCGGACGGTAAGGCAGAGGGCTACCAGAAAGACCTCTACATCGGCGAGCCTTCAACAATTACAGTCGGTGTTGAGAACTATGAACATGCCGCAACCGACTACACGCTTCAGGTGAAACTCGGAACAGGCGTGCTTGAAACACGGAAGATAACCCTTGCGTATAAGGAAAAATGGCTTGAAGATATAACGTTTGTCCCGGACCGGACAGGAGATCGCCTGAAGCTTGAGTTCGTCCTGTACAAGGATGGGAAATCGTATCGGTCAGTCCATCTCTGGGTCAACTCATCGATCAACTACAACGACACAACCTCCCTACTGAATTATTTGATCGTCCCGCCAGATATTCCGAATGGCTGCATGGAAGAGAACAGTTCATGGATATTCGGGAGCAATAGAAACTTCACTGGCGGCTATTCCAACGTGTCGTCATCCAACCACTCTTATGAGATCGTGTCTGTAAATCCGGAGGTGGGTTGGTATGGCGAAATCTCGCAGGATATTGTTTCACCAAAACCAGGGCTTGTCGTGCTCCGGTTTGCCGTGCGCGATTCGATCCCCACAAATACCACCGGGTATATGTTGCAGGTGCTCTTAAATGATGCAATCGTCTGGGAATGTAGCGCGGCAAAAGACATGGGTTGGCAGCGGATCAAGTTTCCTGTGATGCTCCGGAACGCAAGTCGGCTTACTATGAGGGTCTATTCAGAAAAGAGTAACCCCAATATCTCGGTGTGGTGGGATGATATTGAATTTGAGACACTCACAATGGTGGATGTGGTGTATTACAAGTCATCGATTATTTTTGGCACTCCTACAGATGTTTCAGTCGTTATCGATAACTACGATCCAGCATGCACGAACTACACGCTCGCCCTGAAGCTTGGGGGGGAGTTGGTCGCAGAGAGGGATGCCAATCTCGAGAGTTGCGCAAAGTCTATGTGGAACCTGACATTCACACCACGGACGATCGGCTCACACCTTCCGCTCGAGTTCTTGCTCTACAAGGACGGTGTGCTACACCGGTACGATGTGAAAACGGTTGCGTCTTCGGTTGATTACAGCAATATCGACTTTGTGATGAACTACTCGATAACACCACCCCGGATCCACAATTCTGATATGGAATACAACGGGCACTGGGAATATACCGGGAAGGGAAACTTCACAGGCAACTATACCACTACCACCTCAACGCTTGGTCACCGCTCTTATGAGATCGCCATTTTGGAGAATTCCAGCACGGTACCGGGTGATTTCGGCGCAATCTCGCAGGAGATCGCGGGCAAGGAGGGAGTCGTTCTCCTGACCTTCGATGTGAGGGACTCGCAGACATCTGATACCGAAGGGCGCCATAAGAAGCAGGTGCTGATAAGTGACATCCTCATCTGGGAGGATGACGCTTCTGGCGACGAAGGGTGGCAGCGCGTCGAAGTCCCTGTGATGCTTGCAACAAACAACACCCTCACCCTACAGGCGTATGGGGAAGCAGGAGGCACGGACTTTCAGGTATGGTGGGACAATGTTAAGTTCAAGAAATTCGAAGGGGCGGCAGAGCGTGAGACCAAGGTTGCAGGATATGTTCCGAGTGTGCAGCTCAGTGGCACCCCTATGCCGATCTATGCCAACAGCACGATGACGCTCACAAGTTCGAACTGCGATCAATTAAACTCTGGCGAGACGCTTACACTCCACTTCAGCGAGAATGGTGTCGTTGAACCGGGGGATGCCGCATACACAGTAAGTGCCAGTGGCAAAAGCATTTACCATCTCGGAAAACGGTACACAATCCCGGGTTCAAAACCCGACCTTCTGCTGTCAACGATCGTTGATGGGAGTGGCAGAACCATGCATGCGAACGAGACATGGGAACTCGGGGATGGATACAACCTCTCGATCCAGGATATATGTGGTATGGATTCCGTGCTTCTCGAACTGAACCGGAGCAATGAAATACTCTACTCTGGCGTAACTGTCGTGGATGGGGTATTTGAATATCAAACCGATGTCACGGGTGTTGGCGATGACGTATGCCTCTTCAGATGCGCGGTCGAGGACATATTGCTTGACAGGTCCGTACAGATCGATGATCTGTACCTCTATTCGGATGCGCCAGTGCATGTCAGAGTCGGCGACAGGTATGGGGAGTTCGAGATCGATGAGATATGTTCGGATAAGATCGTCTTTAGGAATGTGGGATCGATCATCTTCAGCGGGACGTGCAGCATCTTAAACGACACCATCATCTTCGAGGTATCAGATAACCGGCGTTATGCATATCTCTACACGACAGAGACCGAGAGCGGGACGCATAAGCTTACAGGAACACCGTCGTCATATACTACTGCGAAAGCAGGAGGGTGGTGGATGAACCTGACCGGCGACAACCACCCCGCATTCTGCTACGACTTCGAGACCAAGAAGTCGTACGAGGAACTGAATGTCTACTTCTCAGATGATCTGTTCATCGCAGCAGGGGATGCGACATACACCGCGAATGTTAGCAATAGCAAGACTGGTTTTCTGGGAGTGATGCATCGATTATTCAATCCGGACCGCGCAGACCTCCTCGGAAAAATTCTTGTAAACGAGAGTGAGGAGGTGCAGCTTGAGATCGGTGAGAGTTACGTACTCGATGAAGGCTATCTCCTGACACTCCGGGATATATTTGTTACAGGCGGAACAGCATGGCTGGAACTTGTAAAAGAGGGAGAGGTTGTGGAATCCGGTGCCTGCATCGAAGGCGGTACTTTTGAGTATATGGTCTCAATCGTGGGAAATGATGTACCAATATTCGAATGTACTGCTGTTACGGTCTTCCAAAAAGACGAAAGTGGTTTTGTTATCCTCAAAGATATAAGACAATGTTCGGATAACGTGGAGAGGCTCAATGTCGGGAAGAAATATGGCAAATTCAAAGTTTCTAAGATCACGGTTGATAGAATTGTGCTCACAAACGCTGAGTCGATCACGATAAACGACGAGACCTCGATTCTGGGCGGCTGGCTGAAATTCGATGTGAGCGGAAACAGCGTTACTCCATACGTAGAAAAAGAGATAGGAGGCAGGATATGAGATGAATATCCTATTAATGCTTGCTTCCGGGATCGGCGCAGTGGTTCTTCTCACAGTGGTAGCTTGCTTCGTATTCAGCCGTCAGATCCTTCTCAGGTGGTATCGCGTGAGAAAAGCACCGTTTAACGATCCTCTGCGTATGCAGATGCTCAAGCTTGCAATAGACGCGGGAATGCCGGCGGCAGAACTATATTTCGTCGAGTCTCCTGTTGTTAACTCATTTTCCATTGGAAGCCGGAAGAACGGCTCTATCGTCCTGACAACAGGCGCAATAAAACGACTGAGCAAAGAGGAACTCTCGTGCATGATGGTATACGAGATTGCGCATCTCATGAGCGGGCGGAGGCTTGAGGGGATTGCCGCTGTTCTCGCCGGAGCCCTTACTATGCTTCCGATAGCTGCTCTATGGGGCGCGGTATTCACGGGATTTGGGCAGGAGTACGATCCTGCGCCAAAACTGATCAAATTCTTCGTAACATCCCTCCTTGCGCCACCAGCGGCACTCCTGATCCAGATCACATCACGGGACTCGGTGAAATACGAGTCTGACAAGTACACTGCACTATTGTGCGGACCAGACACGGTGATCAGAATGCTTTCAAAATTGAGCGATCCGGAGAGATGGGATGTTAATCCATCACATGCTTCACTCTTTATCGCAAATCCACTCACGGAGGATGAGATATACAATACGCTCTTTCGCACTCGTCCGTCGATACCAGATAGAATAAAAAGAGTAGAGGAGGTAGAATATTGATTCCAAAATGGATGTGTGCCCTTGGCATCAGTTTCATCTCGTATATGTCTATACTCTTCGTGATAATCGTAGTGGTTACATTTCAGGCGAGAGATTTTGATTTAAGGCGTACACTTGTCATTACAGCAGCGTACATGGCATTCATGGTGGTATACTTCGCAGTTCTATTTATAGTGTTCAAAAGAAAAATAGACGCACCGAAATGATTGGAACGCAGAGTTTTCCTCCTCCGCGTTCTCTGCGTGCTGCCAACGGCTTTGCTAACGCATTCAGTGGTTAATCCCTCTATTGCGATTTCTGCCAACTAAGAATGCCTCAATAGAACGCCTCCACTGCCCTGCGAAGCGTTTCCGGAATCTCCCGCGTCGTCAACTGGTCGAGCCCCACAGTCGAATCAAGCGTTAGCGGCGTTACTGATAGGTGGTGCTGTGTGAGGGCATGTACGTCGGTGCCAGGTTCGTCATCCTGCACGAGATCACCATTGATCCAGTAATACGAACGCCCCCGCGGGTCGTGCCGCTTCTCAACAGCGGTCTTGAATATCTTTCTTGACAGTCTTGTGATCTCGATATCGGTATCAAGGGAGGCATTTCGCGGGATGTTGACGTTTAGCACATCCACACCATCCGGAAAACCCTTTTTAAGCGCGTGTTTTGCAATCCTTCCGACCAGATCGATCCCTGCATCGAAATCGTACTCATAGTGCCTGAGATCGTCGAACTTGTCGCCCTGATCCACCACCTGAATCGATGCTGCTATCGTTGGGATGCCGTAGCTGGCAGCTTCGAGTGCAGCACCGATCGTGCCGGAGGTGGTCACTGTGTCGGTGCTGATGTTCTCGCCGATATTAAACCCGGATACGCAGAGATCAGGGAGCCGATCCATGATAGCAAAGATCGCAAGGATCACGGAATCGGCAGGCGTTCCCGCGACCGCATAAGCCTCGAACGCGTCCAGTTTGATCTTAGAGAATCTCAGTGGCTCGAAGACCGATACCGATCTCCCGACACCTGATTTCTGCATCGATGGCGCCACGACGTTGACGTCTCCGAGATCGCTGACGCTTCTGTATGCTGCCCTGATGCCTGATGAGTACACACTATCGTCGTTTGTAACGAGTATGGCTGGCATAGATGGGTGTGAATCGTGATTCATAATGCTTACCGATCTCTGGTCTTTGTGGTCATGTGAGTTAAGGGTTCTGGGACAAGGCGGGGTGCAGGACGAGACAGCTACTTTTTAGCCCGAGTATATGACAACAACAAGAGCGACTACTTTGCACCGGGGCTGGCTGTGATCGAGGTCTAAAGAGATTGCAGAGGCGCTGACGGTTCGAAGCGAAACCAGATCCGGACGCCGTGAGACTCTTGTTGGACGGTGAGATATACAGCAGATCAATTTATCACTCACAGCAAGCG
>QMVM01000030.1 GCA_003661105.1 Methanosarcinales archaeon
ATGGCGCGGGCGAGAGTCTCGCACGAGAGTGTAACCGCGGAAGTACGGGACGGCCGCAAGAGAGAGAACGTCTCAATTTTTCCGATTGCCATACCCTTGCTAACGGGGCAATGGTACAATTACAACTGTAACACTGGTTATGATGGCGGGCGTGGCAATGGAATCGAAGATGGCGGTGATATTCGCTACATTATTGACCTTCGCCATATCCTATCCCATCTTCAGATTTTCAAATAAGATCGACAAACTAATGGGAGTTACCGGCTCATTGGTGCTAACAAGGGTCATGGGGTTGTTATGGGGGTCATCGCAGTCAATTTCGTAGCGGTTGGTGTCTGGAATCTATACCGGTCCATGGTTTAGTTACACTACCTGCAGGGGCTGCAAGTACTCTTAAGGATGAGAACGTTTGAGTATTAGTTTACGGATTCGAGACTGTTGGTGCTACGGGGCCACCGAAGAAACCCCTCAAAAAAGCATGAGATACAGCGATAACAGCTACCATGAATACGACACACCCCACAGATACTAACATCGGCACAGACACTGATACTGACACTGGCGCACCGGATGTGAATGCAAACATCATCGTAAAAGCGCAGTGTGAGACAGACCCGCGGTATGGCTGCGCGCCAGAGCACCGGTCGATCGAAGAACTGCTCCAGTGTGGGGTAATCAATCTCGATAAGCCCCGCGGACCAACCAGCCATGAGGTGGCGTCATGGGTGAAGAAGGTGCTGCACATCAGAAGGGCCGGGCACAGCGGGACACTCGATCCGAAGGTGACTGGGATACTCCCGGTAATGCTTGGCGATGCGACAAAGGTCGTGAAAGCCCTTCTACTCGCTCCGAAGGAGTATGTCTGCCTCATGCACCTGCACCACCCGGTCCCGAAGGGTGCGGTCCGCGAGATATGTGCCGAGTTCACAGGCAAGATCTACCAGCGCCCGCCGATTAAGTCCGCAGTCAAGCGGAATCTTCGGGTGCGTACCATTTATTATCTCAGGATCGAGGAGATCGAGGGCGATTATGTACTCGCAACGGTCGGCTGTGAAGCAGGCACCTACATCCGCAAACTCTGCCACGACATCGGCATCGCGACAGGCACCGGCGCGTCGATGGCAGAACTGCGCAGGACCGGGGCAGGTCCTTTCGATGAAAGCGACGCGGTCACGTTACACGACCTCTGCGATGCTTATGCCGGGTGGAAAGATGACGGAGACGAAACCATGCTCCGGAGCATGGTGCATCCGGTCGAGAGAGGTTTAACGCACCTTCCAAAGGTTGTAATCCGCGACAGCGCTGTTGATGCGATATGTCACGGCGCATCGCTCGCAGCACCCGGAATGCTTTCGCTATCAGCAAGGATTAAGAAGGGCGAGACCGTTTCTGTGTACACGCAGAAGGGTGAGGCAGTCTCGGTCGGAACCGCAACTATGGCTGCTTCTGAGATGCAGGGATGCAAAAGCGGAATTGTGGTTCGAACCGACCGTGTTATTATGAAGGCGGGCACATATCCAAAAGGATGGATCACATCCGATAAGCCGAGGTAGTCTAGCGGTAAGGCGCACGCCTGGAAAGGAAAACTGTGAACCTTGAAAGCGTGTGGGCTGTAACGCCCTCGTGAGTTCAAATCTCACCCTCGGCGTTTTATACCGCTTTGTAGGTGTGGAAATGGTGATTGAAGTAACGAAGTCCGATCTATCAACGACTCAAACACCATCGCACCGCGCTCTTCCAGATCTCACATAAGCCACGTCGTGGATTTTTGGCCCGTGTTCTCTTCGTCTTAACCGGTGTTTCAGATATGCTTTTCGATCTTCCGGATTCTATGCCGAACTTGCGCAGTTCCCAACGCAGTGACTGAATTGTATCCTCAATAACCTCTTCTACTGCAACATACCCGCTTGTCATGTACTGCTCTTTCACCCGGTCTCTAAGGAAGTCCTTCTGCATCTGCTTTGAGTCATAGATAAAGCCGCGCATGTCGGGCGAAGGGAATCTTTCTCCGATCTTTGCGATCAAGTACTCAAATATTTCATCGACGTCTACCGGCATCACCCTAACTCTGACAAAGTTGGCATCACCTTCGATCGATATTACTTCTCCATCTTCCACGCCTGGTGGTATCTCGAACTTGATTCGCATCCCACTTGCTTCGCCCACAACCGACTCCGCACTCCCTTTTCTGCGTTCGTCCTTAGTGATGAAATAATCATCAACAAACCGTGGAGGTGTGATTATGGGTTCTGCAGGTGTCGGTGGTTCTTCTGGTTCCGGTTCCCCATCGATCACGCGCAGTTCTTCAAGCAGTGACCGAATCATATCACTAACGAGGTCTTCTGCAGCAACATACCCTCTTGTTTTGTACTGTTCCTTCACCTGGTCTCTGACAGAATTCTTCTGTTTTATCTCTAACCCGTGGAAAAAAACGCTCAGATCACGCGAAGGAAACATTTTCTTGATTTTTTTAATCACAAACTCAAACATTTCACCAGCATCTACTGGTATCACCCTGACTCTGACAAGACGGAGATCTCCTCCGATCGATATCACTTCACCATCTTCCATACCCTGATATATCCGAAAACAGATCACCCTCCCGCTCGGGTGTTCTATACATGAACCCATAGCGCCACCTTTGAGTTCATCTATGGTAACAAAATACTCAAAAGGATCTAATATATTTATAATCGCATCAATTATGTGATACTCACTGATCTGTTTAAGAGCGAAGCAATCTTTATTTTTTATTTCAGAATCACGAGCAAGATACTCCAGTAATTTCTCTTTTTTGTAAGAATATCTCTCTTCAACGCCCCATTCTATGAATAGTTTATTAATTACTTTTTTGAGGTATAATTTCGCTCTTTCATCGGGATCTATCAGTATGCCATACGCATCACTGATGATCGCAAGTTTTTCTTCGGAATCCTTTTCATCACTATCTGCCAAAATACCAAATAATTCATCGAAAGTGATTTCAATCTCTTCTTCACTCACATCTTCGTCTACGTCCAGTATTCCGTACAGCTCATCGTTGGTGTGTAGTTTTTCGTATTCAAACAGAGATTTGATCTTCTGGCTCATCATTTAAGCCAACTCTAACAGCGCATCAAGTTCCACCTGCAGATGGCTGACCTTCAGAACATCCCTTCCGTCAATGCCCCTCTCTAGCATAACTGCATTTTTCATCTCTGTTTCCAGATCAACGATCGCACGATCCAATTCTGATATTTTATCCCCTATTCTCCCACTAACTTCCTTTGACATCTCATCACCTCGCTGATTTCTTACCGCCATCCCTTTTTCAAGGACTGTTTTTGCTTTGACAAGCTCTTCTTTTGCTTGTTCGACTGACCACCTCATCCTCCTGGTAACATCCCCCAACACCTGCCTCAACACCTCCGTCTTTTCTTTAACTTCAAGAAAATCCTTGTCCCCTTCCTGAGATTTTCCAATCCTCTTCATTCTCTGCCGCACTTCTTCATCAGTCCCTTCTTTTATGTTCTTCTCGGTAATCTCGAACTCATTGATGAGTTCAGAGAGTTTTCTTATGATGTGGACGTGAACTGCATTAAAATAGCTTTCCAAATTGTTCTTTGCTTCCTTAACTTTATCCTGATCGCTTTTTTCCATGAACTCAGATAAATTCACTGCTGAAAGCATCGCGTGAGTAGCAGCCACCATCACATAAGATACATTATAATTGCTTTTATCACCTACAAACTCTTTTATAAGTAAATCCATCAGATTTGATTCTTTTGTTTTGAACAATTTCCTACTTTTCAGAGGTAGCTCAATATTACTTCCGCCATACACCACCGTTATGTCCAGTTCCTCCTCCCGACTCAGTTTAAATGTTATATCCGCCCTCTGCACATTCCCTATGGTCGGGTCTACCAAGATGTCATACTCTTTTCCTATCGTATCATAATACGGATGTTCCTTTTCTTGTACGATATGGATGGGTATTCTGGTCTCGGAAGGTAGAATATCCCATGTTACCGTCTTGCGGCTTGGCATGGTCACACCTTTCTTAGCAACCTCCTCAAATTGGCCATATCTGATAAGACCGTATGGTTTACTGACTATAATAGGTATATCCTTAAGACAAGCACCTTCAGCAACACAAAGCATCGGACTTATATCGTGATCTTCGATTATACAATCCCCAATCTCTTCTTTTATCATTTTTCTAATTATCGGCATCTTTGTGGGACCGCCGATAAGTACAACCTTGTCTATCTCATCTTTTCCAATTTTAGCATTCTTAAATCCATTGTTTAGTTCGGTTCTGCATTTTTCCAGGAATGGTTGCCCATCCCCCGATAATGGCATCTCAGAAATTAATCCCTCTAATTTTTCTCTTGTCAGTGTGATACTCTTTCCAAGACGATCAAGATGGATAGGTGCAGTTAGATCGGTAGAAAGATCGATTTTAGCTTGTTCTACTTTTTTCTGTATTTCTTCGATATAATCATCGTTCACGTCGATTTTGTCCTTTTTTAACTCCCCTATTACCCAATCCACAATTTTACTATCCATATCATCTCCGCCGAGTTCAATGTTGCCAGTTATATCCATAATCTTCAATTTTTCGATCTCCTCGTCCGACGCTTTTTTCAGAATGCGATGGTCCACGATTACAATATCCAGTGTTCCAGCACCCAGATCGAAGACCAAAGCATACCTATCATCTTCATCGAATTTTCCTGCATGCATGCAGGCGATTGCAGCAGCAACAGGTTCTGGTATCAGATGAACATTTTCAAACCCGGCAAACTCACCAGCTCTCCTCGTTGCGATTTTGTGATTCCTACCAAAATAGGCGGGAACCGTAATCTTTATCCTATCAAATTGTATTTCAAGTCCATATAATCTATTATAATGCTTTTCCGCACCAATTTTTATTTTTTTAAGTAGTTCTGACAAAATTTCTTCTGGAAAAATCTCTTTTTCACCTATCTTAAATTTAGCCTCCCCCTCCGAACCCCTGATGATGGTATAAGGATGTTTGAGCCTCTCTTTCTCTTTTAATGCTTCTTCATAGCTTTTTCCAAGATACCTCTTAACATCCCGGAAAGCGCCTTCAAACCGGGTTGCCATCTCCCCCACATACATACACTCCCCATATCTATCGTATGCAACCACAGACGGAAAAATATGTTTTGCTTCATTGCCGTACCGCCTTTTCAGGTCAGCAGTTTCACTTTCTTGGAAATGAACGATCACGGATTCTCCGGATTTGTCAACAAATGCTGCTGCCGAATTTCTTGTGCCCAGATCGATGCCTAATCTTATTTTTGTCATTTTTATCACCTTTCATTATTATCCTCTTATTGAGTTACAGCAATTTCCACCCAAACAGGTCTTACTATTATCGAATTTCGAGTGTATCCCCCTCTTAACTTTCGCATGATAGTTCCCTCCTCGGTACCATCTACAACAACTCTCTTCTTTATTTCGTGCTTTATCGGATCGAATTTTTCCTCACCGATCGTTACCTCTATTGGAACAATCCCTTCACGTCGCAATATGTCCTGTAAATGGGTTGATGCAGATCCGGCAAACTGTGGAAGAGTTACACTCTCGTCATTTTGGTTTAAAATATAATTACAGTCGTCAATAACCTCATAAAGTCTATTGATCAGATCGTCGTGCCTATCAATCACATCTTCATTCATTTTGCGAATCTGTTTGTGATAATTTTTAATATCTGCAGGTAAATCCAGTAAATCTCTGGTTTTATAGTGAATCATCTCAATTATCTCCAATTTTTCTTCCAATTCTCTATTCAAATTCAGAAATTCTCTTTCTGGTAGGAATGTTCGATCTGGCAAAGAACTCTCCGTCTTTACCGCATCTACGGAATTTTTCCCGATTTCCCCCTGTATAACGTTTGCAAAAAGACTTGAAATCATCGATAGAATACCTAACGCGTAAGTAACACATGGGTAGCGCCATTCCCACGGGTAATATGCCTGAAATGCAATCATGGCTATCGTAGATAGTACAACCCCTGAAAAGAAGAATAACTTTACACACTGCATTTTTAATCCAAAAATTAGATTCGCTCCTAAAAATAAGATGAAAATCCCAATTCCAGTCAACGTTACCGCACTGCGGATCTCAAAGAGTGTTGAGCTAAAGTTTAACTGCCAGATGAGGGATAGCGCAAACCCGATCAAACATAGCGCAATACCTGATAAAAATAATACAACCCCCATCCGATTTTCGCTTACTGACATTTTCATTTCACCCATACATTACGCTTGCCGGCTCTCTTGTGGTATGAGTATGCTCCTTTATTGCCTCTTCGAAGTGCGCCATGTTAACATTCCCTTTTTCATGCATCGCCTTTCTGATCGCCTTCTTGCAAATCGTTTCTATATCTGATCCGGAACAATCTCCAGTCAACGACGCAAGTTTTTTTGTTGTCACATCCTTTTCGATTGGTTTATTTCGTAAATGAACATCAAAAATCGTATCTCGTGTTTTTTTATTTGGAAGTGGTACCTCTATCGTAGAATCAAATCTCCTACGGATGGCTGGGTCAATTCTATCGATCCTGTTCGTCGCAGCTATTATGAAAATTCCATCGGTGTTTTTCACGTAGTCCATCGCTTTTATTATCTGGGTAACGACCGTATCAGTTATCCTGCCGTCTCTGACATGCGCTATCGCATCAATCTCGTCGAAGAATAGTATGCAGGGAACATTTTCAATGGCTTTCGAAAATTTAGAACGAATCCTTTCTTCAGATTCCCCTAACCATTTTGAATACGTTTCTGTTCCAGTTAAAATCAGTTTTGCACCGGATTCTGTAGCTACCGCCTCGGCTAAAAGCGTTTTTCCAGTCCCGGGAGGGCCATGTAGAAGTATTGTTTTTGAGAGGATGTCATATATCCCGGAAAGCTCCGGATTTTTAATTCCATCTACAATATTCTCTCTGAGTTCTTGTTTCACATTTTCAAGTCCACCAATGTCACTAAATGAAGTTTTGGGAGTCGGAATTAATGGGACTTCTATGTCACCTTGTGGAAGTCCTTCTGCCTTACTCACTCTCTTTGCTGCAACACTCCTGAATTTCGTGGAATTAACGGATATCACGATTCCAGGTGGTACAGTTTCGTTTATTTGTATAAGTCGCACTTCCTTTTTAATAACGATGGCTTCTTTATTGCCTTTATAAACTGGTTTTCCACTTAAACGATTCTTAATGATATTTATAGCATTTTTTTCCACTCCCTCCATTAAAAACTCTTCCGGCACTGTTATTTCAACAATATCTGCATATTTCGGATTAATTTTTTCAACATCCGCGACATCTCCGAGTTTAATACCCAGATTATCACATAAATATTTATCAATTAATATCTTTTCATCACCGTTCTCAACCGTATGAACTGTTGCCCCACAGACATTATTGTCACTTTGAATCCTCAGCACATCCCCCGCTCGGAACTTGCCAGAGTTTGTTTTGAGTATTACTTTATGATTTGCATAGATTTCTTTTGTGGCATCTTCTACAGATAGTCTCATTTTAGCACCGTCTTACCATCTTATGTTGTTTCTTTTATTAAGTCCTGTTGGCACTGGGTGGGTCGCCTGTATAATAGTGCACACATCCAATAATTTAAGGTTTCTGGCATCATTCAAGCATCTGGTAGTGGTTTTGTTTTGTAGTGTGGCAAAGTCCGGATACGTTTCGTGCAAATTCCCAAAGAGCCATAATTTCTCCTGGGTCCATTCGACGGTTTAATCCCTTTATACCTACGACTGTCTGGTAACAATAGGTTCCCTGCAAACTATCTGATCGCAAGATCTGCAATGCTTACCTGATGCGAGATATGTTTTGTTTCCACAGTAGTTGCAAGCACTATTGAGTTTTACAATAAAATCACTATACCCTATTAGATTTTATTGCAGAATGCGAAATATCACAAAAGGCAGTACGCAAAAGCACACAGAGGACTTACACAGTCTTGAAACTCTGTGCTCCCCTACTCCAGTGGTGATGGGTCAATAGATTTTTAGACCGTGCTGCAAATTACAAACAATGAAAACCCACCTGATAGCCGGAACCTGCGAGATTGCAGACATCAACGGATTCCTCCACGCGCTGAACGATATTGCAGCCGGATGCGGCATCACAGTTCAGGCGATCGATGCCAGCAAAACCGCGGGCAATGAGCACATCCTCGCAGCAACAGAGAAAGCGATCCGGACATCGCAACGCCACGACAGCATCTCAGATGATTTAGGTATGGAGATACTGCTCTACGCATCCGGAAACCGCCAGATCAAGAAGGCACTATCGATGGGTGTTAGAACCGGTAGGAACGAGATCGTTCTCGTCGCAGTCGGGGACGAGATACCGGATGGGGCGATACGCGAACTTGAAAACCTCGTTTCGGTGGCAGATGTTACCAGATATACACGCGAGAAACAGGACGCGATCACAACCTTTTTTGACATCACCGAGACTGAGATTGCAGCGGTTGGTGAAGCGAAGATTCCGCAACTCGTACTCGAGCGGGTGGCGCTAATGGGGCTCTGGAAATGACCGGATATTACCGGCCATATGTTCCAATCAACGATGGGACCGCTGCGATTTGAACGCAGGTGTCGGCGTCCCGGACGCCGAAGGATGGACCAAGCTACCTCACGGTCCCTCGGTGACAATCAATAATACGGCGAGAATGCATCAACCAGTTCGACATGGGTCAAGAACATTCTCCGGCAGCAGTACCGCTCGATTCCGAGATCATCCATGACCTTTGCCGGATCTTCCAGTTCTGTGCGCTTCTTGTACTCCATCCATGCGCTGGATATGACCTTTCCGCAGGTGAAACAACGAACAGGGATCATAAATGATCACCGGTAAGATTTCTGTCTCCGCGCTCTGGCACCGCGACCGCCAAACTTCTTTGTCTCCTTGGCTCTCGGATCGCTGACCAGCAGATTCCGGTCATAATCGATGAACGTCTGTTTGAGCGACGGGTCGTTCGTCCATGCCAGGAGTCCGCGGGCAATCGCTGTTCTTCCGGCATCCGCCTGTCCCATGATACCTCCACCGCGTATATCGATACGGATGTCGAGGCCATTGGGAACATCGCCAGCGAGCATGAGCGGCTCTTGCATCTTGAGTCTTGCAAGTTCCGGCTCCCAGATCTCAAGCGGCTTCTTGTTGATGCGTACCCGCCCTGTACCTTCTGAGATGGTTGCGCGGGCAACTGCGGTCTTCTTCTTGCCTGATGAATTGATGACACTGTTCATTTGATAGTAGTATTTCCAGTTACGTAATATAAAGATATCCCGTGCACAAGGTTATCTACAATCCAACCGGCTCGGGTAATTTTGCGCCCACCCCGGCAGCACGAGATTCATCCCCTCGGCAGCACGATGTGGAAAACCGTTCCGGCGCCGACCTCGCTCTCGACCCGGATCATGCCGCCATGCGCCTCGACGATGCCTTTTACGATCGAGAGACCAAGCCCCGAGGTGCCTGTTGTGTGCTGCATCGAACCTTTAAGTTCATAAAACGGTATGAAGATGTTCCCAAGTTCGCTTTCGGGGATGCCAATACCGGTATCGCTGACATGGATATGCACATCACCCACCTGGTACTCGGCAGTGATCTTGATGGTTCCGGGTTCCGGGGTGAATCGTGCCGCATCGTCAAGCAGGTGCCGCAGCGCATAAGCAATCCTTGCCCAGTCGCAGGATAGTACTATATTATCAGGAACATTCACCACAATCTCATGCCCTCTCGAATCGGCAAGTGGTTTTATGAGCCGGACCGCCTCATCCACCAGATATATGAGCGATGAGTTCTCTTTCACGATATGCAACTGCCCCGATTGGATATCAGACAGGTTCAGCAGGTCGGTTATCAGACCAATAAGGCGATCCGTATTCCGGTCCATGATCTTTAGTTTTGAAGTCTGAAGCTCTGTGAACTCACCGAGTGTGCCGTCGAGCGCAAGTTCGAGATAGCCCTTGAGCGTGGTGAGCGGGGTCCGCAGTTCATGGGATGCTATACTGATGAATTCGGATTTTAGCTGATCCAGTTCATTAAGTTCCGCATTCACACGTTTTAGTTCTACGGTCTTCTCCTCGACCGCATCGGTATTCTCCTTGAGAACATCTGCCATCCGGTTAAATGCAACCGCAAGTTCCCCTATCTCATCATCGCGTCTCATGTTCACGCGCTTTGTGAGGTCTCCGTCTAAAATCGCTCTTGCGGTGTGTGCAAGTTCGGAGATGGGCGCGGATATACTGCGCGCGAGGACGCCTGCTATAACAAGGGAAAGCAGAATTGCAATAACGACGGTGCCGACGGAATGGATACCAATAGCGGTCGCAAGTCCGAGAGGCAGCAGTGAGGCGAAGACAAACCAGATGACCAACTTCCTGTAGATGCTAAACCCCATTATAATCTATGATTGATCCGGAGTGATATTAAACATTTATGTGGCGGTAAGACGGCCACACTATCCTGTGTTAACACTTCTTCCGCTCATAAGAGGGTTTATATGTGGGGATTCTGATTTACCACGCATGAAACGAGGAGAGGTTCGCTATGCGCGGTACACGGTTTTGTTGCGACTGCTCACGTACGATCTACGAAACGTCAGCAGAATGCGGAGCATTGCCGAAGGCGGCAGCGGCAAATCCCGCGCTGGTGTATCTATAGCCAAACCGAACGCGAAAAACGCGATTGCACTGGCTACGAACTCAAGTGTGGGGTTTGGTGACTTTGATGATAGTACGCTGAAGAAAGAATAACATCCGATTGTGATGCCAGAGGGAGTTAAATAACAATGAAAAAAGAGAAATTTGTTTCAGATCCTGTAACTGAGGCGATGCACAAGAGAGCAAAGGAGCTTGGAATCAGGACTGTCTGGGAGCGATATAAGGAGAATCATGCCCGTTCGAAGGATGCGCCATTTCAGGCGACATGTATGACCTGTCAGCAGGGGCCCTGTGTCGATGTGAAGCGGACCGGCGTCTGCGGAATGAACAGAGATGTCATCATCGCAAAGAATCTTGTCTCGGAGACAACGATCGGCGCATCGGCGCATGTAGGGCATGCACGGAGGATCGCAAATATCTTAAAGGGCGTAGGAGATGGATCAATAAGCGGATATCCGATCATAGATCATGAGAAGCTTGATAGTGTGTATGAAGGTCTTGGATTGGATGGCGCCGGGACTGTTCGTGAGAAGGCTGCTCTGGTCGCAGATGCAATCATGGATGACCTGTCGAAGCTGGATGGTGCCCCGAAGATGTTGCTCTTTAAAGCATCGGAGGAACGTAGGAAGCTCTGGGCGGGAAAAGGGATACTCATCGATGGTGGATGTCCTGAGATCATGGAGGCACAAAACCGGATCGCAATGGGTATGGATCATGATATGGAAAACTTGCTTCTTGGGGCCTGTCGATTAGGGCTTGTGGATGCATACTGCGGGATGTATCCTGCGACAATGGTTCAGGATATTCTCCTCGGCGTTCCAAAGGCTGGGCAGGTAAAGACGAACCTTACCATAATAGAGTCTGATATGATCAATGTGGTAATTCACGGACATATCCCCTTCTTACCAGACGTTGTTGTAAGAGCTGCTGAGGAGTATAACGATGATCCGGGTCATGAGCCAAAGGTCAATATTGTTGGGATGTGTTGCACTGGTATGGAAGTTCTGATGCGAAGAGGCATCAACTTCGGAGGGGACATACTTCAGCAGGAGCTTGCAATAGCAACAGGCGCTATTGAGCTGGTAGTTGCGGATATCCAGTGTACACAGCCTGCAATCGTTGATGCAGCCGAGCATTTCCACACAAAGATCGTAACGACTGACCCGATGGCGAAGATGGAAGGGACGACCTATATCGAGTTTGAGCCAAAACGGGCGGTCGAGATCGGCAGGGAATTCATAAAGATGGCAGTTGACAACTATGCCATGCGGGATCATGCAAAGGTTTTCATTCCCGATTATGAGCCGCATGAGATGATGTGTGGTTTTTCCACCGAGCAGCTCATCGAATCTCTGGACAAAGTGAAGCCGGGGGACCCGATAGGTGCTCTTGTGGATAATATAAAAAACGGGAATATCCGCGGAGTTGCGGCAGTGATCGGATGTGTCACCCCCCGGGACGATTATGGCTACAGGACAGTGGAACTGATCAGGGAACTCATCAAGAACGACGTCCTTGTGGTTCTTACAGGTTGCGTTGCGACGATAGCATCTTACTGGGACCTCTTGAAGCCTGATCCTGCATACCCCGGTGTTGGTAAGAGCCTGGCAATAGTTATGGATACGATAGCGAAGGCGAACGGACTTGAGGCGGTTCCTCCATGCCTCT
This sequence comes from Methanosarcinales archaeon, assembly GCA_003661105.1. Classification (GTDB taxonomy): domain Archaea; phylum Halobacteriota; class Methanosarcinia; order Methanosarcinales; family Methanogasteraceae; genus Methanogaster_A. The sequence continues at coordinate 12,370 of QMVM01000030.1, forward strand.
TTATGGGTTCCTGTGTCGATAACTCAAGAATAGAGGAAGTGCTAAATGCAGTTGCAGGTTATCTTGGCGTACGGATCGATCAGCTTCCGGTAGCCGGCTCTGCACCCGAATATATCGCAGAGAAGGCGGTTCCAATAGGGTTCTGGACGGTATCTCTGGGAATCTTTACACATCTTGGAGATCAGCCGAATGTTGCAGCAAGCAAGCGTGTGGTCAAATGGCTGACTGAAGATGTCGAGAAAATATTTGGGGGAAAGTTCTATGTCGAAGCTGATCCGTATAAGTCGGCTGAGAA
>QMVM01000031.1 GCA_003661105.1 Methanosarcinales archaeon
ATGCAGTACCTCTTATTGATGGTGGTGTGACGCTCCCGGTACATTATTACCTGTGAGCCCCCTTACATGACATCTACGATTCGATGATTCGGTTCCGGGGCTTGCCCGATCCAGCAGGTTTATGCGGGGTCCCCTACTTCCTTTTTCTTCTCGACAATCAGCGTAAGCCCGTCCACATCCCGGATCACCACATCCTCGCCTTTCCGCACCGACTCTGCTGCAGACACCCGCCATATCTCGCCGTGAATATGTATGGTTCCCTCCGGATCGATGTCGGTCTCTGCCCTGACAACCTCTCCGACCAGTTCCTCTCGCCCAGTCGTCGGTTTCGTAAGCCTCGTCTTCATAACAAAACCGAGACCTGCCACGATGACCACGACAGAGAGGATCACAAGTGTGAAGACTGTGTACCTGAAGTCGCTGATCCATTCAGCCGGCATGAACGGCTCCTGCGGAAACATGATGGCCCCGAGAACTATGCATATCGCGCCGCCGATCGTCAATACTCCGAATGTTGGCGTGAGAACCTCAGCTATGAGCAGTATTATCCCGGCTACTATCAATACCACTCCGAATGTGCTGACCGAGAACATTCCCATGCCGTACAGCGCAAGTATCATCGCTATCGCGCCGATCATCTCAGGAACGTACGTTCCTGGAGCTTTGAGACCGTAGATGATTCCATAGAGCCCGATTAAGAAGAGTACGAACGCGATCTGAGGGTTGCTCAGTAAGGTGACTATCGATGCCGCAAACCGCGGCTGCTGCGTGATGAAGATCGCATCTTTAGTATGAAGTGTCACTGATTCCTTGCTCACGTTCACGGTTCTCTCATTGATGGCAGCGGCAAGATCGTACCTGCCTGATGCGACCACATCGATCACATCCTGCTCCAGCGCTTCCTCCGCAGTCAGTGATAGTCCTTCTGTCACGAACTTCTCCGCGACCTTTGTAGATCGGTTCCGGTTCTCCGCAATTCCACGTATCCTGGCTGCATACGCATTGACAGTCTTGTTCTCAACCGGCGTCGTGCCTGTTGGTGTTATCGCAATCGGTGTTGCAGCTCCAGTGGCTGTACCGGGAGCCATTGCGGCGATATGCCCTGAAAGAAGGATGAATGCACCGGCAGAGAACGCCCGCTCACCCTGCGGCACAAACGTGATCACAGGCACCTGCGAACGCTCGATCTTTGATACGATCCCCTCCATCGAATCCACAAGCCCGCCAGGTGTGTTTATTTCGATCAGCACCGCGGCAGCGCCGATATCAGTTGCGTGATCGATGCCGCGGGTGATCTCCATCTCAGTGCCTGCTGTGATCATGTCGTTCACCTCGATAACATAGATCACTGGCTCTGACGCGCCACCTACTGGCGCTATGAGGGCGAGCGACATCGTCAGCAGCAGGAGCGTTAGAAGGACTGGGATATGTTTCATCTCAATCCCACTTTCCCCCCATATCTCTTTACTTATTCTCTTTATTGAGTCCAAGTGCTCCCATAATTTCTATAGGCAGCGGAATCACAACCGTCGTCGCCTTCTCCTCGGTCGCATCCTTGATCGTCTGGAGCGTCCTGATGTAAAGTGCTCCCGGTTGTTCGTTCAGCACCCTTGCAGCATCTGCCAGTTTGATTGATGCCTGCATCTCTCCTTCTGCGTTGATGATTCGTGCACGCCTGTTCCTCTCTGCCTCTGCCTGCGAAGCCATCGCACGCTGCATCGACTCTGGCAGTTCGACATCCTTGATCTCTACAGCCGAGACCTTGATCCCCCATGGGTCGGTCGCATCATCGATGATCTCCTGCAGCTGTTTGTTGATCTTATCCCGCTCCGAAAGAACCGCATCAAGTTCCACCTGCCCGACAACACCCCGAAGCGTCGTGAGCGCCATCTGAGCGGTTGCTGTCGGATAGTGCTCAACCTGAACGACTGCTTTGCTTGGATCCATCACCCGGTAGTACACCACAGCATTCACCCGTGCGGTCACGTTATCCCTTGTGATAACCTCCTGCGGCGGGATATCAAGCACGACCGTCCTGAGATCAATCTTCTTCATCGTCTCGAGTATGGGGATTACGAAGAAGAGTCCTGGTCCTCTTGCACCGACAAGCCTCCCGAGACGGAATATCACGCCGCGCTCATACTCCTGAACGATCTTTACAGCGCTTGCAAGCACAAACAGCACTACAATTACTATTGGTATTACATATTGTTCCATAATATCACCCAATAAAAAAATGGATTTTGTGGCTTATAAGGATTTGTGAATGATAACTCACTCGCAAAAACTTTTTGATATATATGAAATACATGAAATTACCATATAAAAAGGAGTACCCATGAAGATCCTGATCATCGGCGGCACAGGCGAACTCGGGCAGTGGTTTACGAGATTCTTCCAGCACCTCCATCATACGGTTGCGGTCTGGGGCAAAAGCGGCAAGGTTGAGGTCGCTTACGCGTTGGGTGCTATGTATGCCCACGATCTGGATGCAGCGATCCATGAGAGCGATATCGTTGTGATCTCGGTTCCTATCGACGTAACAGTGGATACGATCGAAGAAATTGCGCCGAAGATGAGTCGCGGGAGTCTTCTTATGGATATGACCTCGATAAAGAAGATGCCGCTTGCTGCGATGGAGAAGTGTGCCCCGAATGGCGTTGAGGTGATCGGGACGCATCCGATGTTCGGTCCGAGTATCCCTGCTATCCGCGGACAGACTGTGATGATTACGCCGTCAAACAGATGCGAACGGTGGCTTCCGGTCTTGACCGATCTCTTCGAGCGCGAGGGTGCAAACGTCGAGATCGTTGATGCCGACACGCACGACCGGGTCATGGCAGTGGTGCAGGGGCTCACGCATTTCGCATACTTAAGCATCGGATCCACACTTCGGAGCCTTGACTTCGAGGTCTCCCTGTCAAGAAGGTTCATGAGCCCGGTTTACGAGATCATGCTCGATTTCGTCGGGCGGATACTCGGTCAGAACCCGCACCTGTACGCGATGATCCAGATGAACAATTCCCGGATCGCGGAGGTGCATGAGGCGTTCATCGCAGAGTGTACAGGGCTTTCGGAGATAGTAAGAAAAGGATCTGCGGACGATTTCACAGATCTGATGACGAATGCGGCATCTCACTTCGGGGATACGGAATCTGCTCTGAGACGGTCTGATAAACTGATCAATACGAAGATCACAGAGTTTGAGGAACTGGTCAAGTCTATAGGATGCGAGAGCGGCGTGTTACACCTTCATTCAGGGGTCCTACATATAGGCGTCATCACAAAAGTCGCTCCGAGAACCATTGTCATGGAAGAGGGGCGGAGATCTGTTGAACTAAAGATCGAAAACATAAGACTGCTCAGCCGGGCAGAGTTACAGGACTGGAAACTTGAAAATTTGCGCAGGTTTACGCGGGATATCTCAGTCATACTGCCGGACCGCGCAGACCCCTCTGTGATCTGTGACGTGATATCGAGATGCGATGGCGCGGTACGTGCGGATGTCATCGACCGGTACGAGCCAAGACGGAGCGCAACGTTCCGGATCGAGATTCTTGGCGATTGTGATCCGGATAGTGTCGATGGCGGGATTGAGGCGGTTCTTTCAGGTATCGGGTGTGTGCGGAGGGGATAGTCTGTAAGATGCGCAGTCCCGGAACCGGAACGTCCGGCACCCATTTCCCAAATAGTACCCAAAAACTTGCTCTCACTCAGAGAAAAAAGTATCGCAGCCCGGAGGTGTGGGCTGCGTCCACGTTTATATGACCCCAGTACAAAACCCACGCGAACGGATTTCTTAGAAAGACTTACGGTAAAAGATGTATTGGGGTGACATTGCCATATACGTCGTTGTGGCATGAATACTATAACAGTGTCACTATTATGCTATGATCGTACTACTGCTTGACTGCTAATGAAATGGCAAGAATTCCAGATCACCCCTCCGAAATCGGCGGTACATAATCAAGAACCGTACCATGCGCCTCTTTAATCCTCATCGTCGTAACGATACCCGCATACCGTCCATGCAAAAGCCCATCTGCCATCACCGCGCCACCCTGTGCGGATTCTTTCGCGATTTTAGCACTGGAAAATCCTTTTAACGATCGAACGGGGGCAACTGCATCCAACCGTTCCATCAACTCGTCCCTAATTTCCGGAATCCTGGATAGTCTGCCTGACATCAACACTTCTTCCGGCGTCAGAGCCGCCGTGAGTGCGAGAACGTTCTTGACCGCGCCTTCGATAAGCGCGCTACGTGCATCATCGTGCATGACAAGGTCCTCTGGCGCAATCTCGCCTCCGGATAAGAAGCGCGCACCCCGGCTGATCATGAACTTTTTTCCGAACCTGTCGAGGAGATATGCAAGTTCGCCGTCGATCGCACCCATCGAAAGAAATCCGATGCCACCACTGCTTCCGCCGATGCCGTCCACAACCCTTCCGGAATCGACAGCGATGGCGGCGGTATGTGCGAATCCGACCTCCAGCAGTATAAACGAGGTCCGGTCATAGTCGATGCCCGAGCTTACCGCCTGATCCCGCACTGCAAGCGCGCACGAACACAACTTATCAGGAGTGCCCATGTCGATCCGGTTGACCTTTCGATATGCGGGAACCGTTGGCAGATGTATGACCCCGGGGATTACATATACCGGCAGATTATGCTCTTTTAACGTCTCGATGAACCTGCGCATCCCGAGTATCGATGTGTTATCGTCACTCCTGCGAAGCGACATCAGGAAAATGTCGCGCCGCGTTACAGCAGAGATTTTTTTGAGAGGGATCCCGTACCCCGAGGGTCCAATGATAAGTTCTGGCTTGCTAGCTTTTAGCAGATCGATGACCGATTCAGGGTCGGATGCGATATCCTTCGTTGGTATAGATAGATCGAGGGTAACCTTCTCGCCGTCCAGTCCAAAGAAGTCGAAACTCTTTGTGCCCGGATCGATTCCGATGACGCATGCCATAATGTTGGGATGGCTGCCCTGACGTATAAACTTTATACCCTGAAACCGTTGATAACATCAGATGAAGCGCATATCTGCAATCGAGGCAATCGCGGGGGAACTGACAGATGAGCTTGTGATCTGCAATCTCGGTTACCCGAGCAGGGAACTGTATGCGCTGAAGGATAAGGTGACTCATTTTTACATGCTAGGTTCGATGGGGCTTGCATCATCGATCGGGCTTGGGCTGGCGATGGCAGAGCCGCAGAAGGTCGTGGTCCTCGATGGCGACGGCTCGCTCCTGATGAACTTAGGCTCGCTTGCGACCATCGCAAACCATGCGCCCGAGAATTATCTGCTCGTCGTTCTCGATAACCAGTGCTATGGCTCGACCGGATGCCAGTTGACCGCCACATCATGCGCGGCTGATCTGGCAGCGATCGCAACTGGCGCAGGGGTGCGTGATGTGCGGAGAGCAGGAACGATTTCGGAGGTGCGATCTGGCGTGCATGGCGCAGGAGTGCTCGTGGTAACGGTCGATTCCGGGAATGCTGATGTGCCGATTATTGACATGGAGCCGGTGGAGATCAAGAGGAGATTTATGCGCGGGATAGCTGGGGTTTGAGATGGCGCCGGAACGAGATGGCAACCTGCTCAGGGGCGATTTTATGTTGCATATGTTGATGCATCTTGCATGAGATATCGGCATATCAGGGATGAATATGGAATGTGGGGCAGAGGTAAAGGCAAACTGGGTGCGAAAACGGTTGTGTAGGCTCCGGACTTAAGTATGGGGTTTGGTGACGGCATGCGATTAAGCGAATTGTGCATCCTCTTCACTCCAGAATTGCAGACATGAATTACAGGTTTTGATCCTGCATCTAACGTTTTATTACACCGTCTGCTATCCTCTAAAAATGTCAATACCAAGACTTTAAATATGACTAGGGTCATGTATGACTATGGTCATAGTAAACTGCAATAACTATCAATTTAGAAGATGATAACGTGTCTCTGCGTGAGAAAAAGAAAATAGAAACAAAAAGTAGGATTTTTGAGGTATCGGGAAGATTATTTAAAGAAAAGGGATTTGAAAATACGACTGTTGATGAGATTACAAAGGAAGCAGGGATAGCTAAAGGTACATTTTTCAATTATTTCCCGACTAAAGAGGCGCTCCTCATGTACTTCGGAGAACAAAAGGATGAGTTAATTTATAATCTGATTGAAAATGAAACGAAAAGAGATGCTCCTACAAAGGAAAAGATAAAGAATTTTCTGGTCCATCTGGCAGAAAGCTATGAAAAGGATAAAGAACTTACAAAGCTGTTAATTTTTGAATACAGGCGATATATAGGATATTCTGGTTTGAGGCCAGGTGAAGATAAAAGTAGAAGCCACCGCCTTAGTACGATTCTACACGATTTACTTAAAGTTGGTGTAGAAAATGGGGAAGTAAGTAATGACATAAAACTTACGAAAGCAGCTGAAGTTCTAACTGCTGTCTATTTTCATTCACTGATAACATGGTTGAAATCAGAGACTGCTTTCTCTTTTTCAAAGGACCTATCCGGAAAGATAGATATGCTATTCGAAGGTATCGGAGATCGAATGTAATGATTGCAATACAAGTAGAAAATCTGACTAAAAGGTTCAACGGACTAACTGCAGTAGATAATATTTCATTTAGCATAAACCGCGGTGAAGTCTTCGGCTTGCTTGGCCCCAACGGCGCGGGTAAAACGACAACCATAGCCATGCTTTCAACGATGTTGAAGCCAACTTCTGGCAGCGCATCTGTGAATAATTTTGACATGCTAAAAAATGAGGGTGATGTGAGAAAATCTATCGGCATCGTCTTTCAGGATCAGAGTCTGGATGAAGAACTGACTGCTTATGAGAATATGGATTTTCATGGGAGACTTTATCGTATCCCTAAAAAAATACGGCAGAAAAAGATCACAGAGCTTTTGGAGCTTGTTGAATTGGAAAAGAAGAAAAACAATCTTGTAAAAACGTTTTCCGGTGGTATGAGGCGGCGCCTAGAAATAGCAAGGGGATTGTTGCACGAACCTAAAGTGCTGTTCCTGGATGAGCCGACTCTTGGTCTTGACCCACAGACAAGAAACCACCTCTGGGAGTATATCGAGAAATTGAATAAGGAAAAAGGCATTACGATAGTTCTCACTACCCATTATATGGAAGAAGCGGACCGGCTATGCGATAGGATGGCAATACTAGATCAGGGGATGATAATTGTATTGGATACTTCCGAAAAACTTAAAGAAGAGATTGGTGGGGATGTTATCACAATTAAATCCCTCGAAATAGATCATCTTTATTCTAAAATTAACGCATTATCGTGGGTTAAACACGCAGAGCCCCATGACGATTCTGTTACAATTAGCCTACAAAATGCAGAAAAACACGTTGCTGAGATTGTTAATCTCGCATCCGTTAATGGAATTGTCATCGATTCCATCTCAATTCACAAGCCCACGCTTGAAGATGTCTTTTTACACTTTACAGGCAGGACTATAAGGGAAGAAAAATCCAGCACCAAGGACCAAATGCGAATGATGCACCGGATGAAGAGAGGCTAAAAATGGACATCGTATATGCTATATGGTTAAGGTATGTGAAGCGTTACCTCCGCTCTAAAAGCAGGATTGTCGGCAGTTTGGGGATGCCTCTTTTCTTTTTGCTTGTACTTGGCTTTGGTCTAAATTCGGTTGTAAACCTTCCCGGTATGGGACAGGGTTACATAGGATTTATCATTCCGGGCATCATTTCCATGAGTGTCCTGTTCACCTCGGTGTTTTCAGGTATCCAGATAATATGGGATAAACAGTTCGGATTCTTAAAAGAAACGTTGGTCGCACCTGTTTCAAGATTGGAGATTATGCTGGGACAGACATTCGGTGGAGCCACAACCTCTGTTATTCAGGGGCTTATCATACTCGTTCTATCATTGTTCATTGGTTTGAATATTGCCAGCATAGCTGGATTTTTGGTAGCATTTGTGTTTATGCTGCTAATAGGGATTTCTTTCACCGCTTTTGGCATTGCCATCGCATCGAAAATGGAAGACATGCACGGTTTCCAGCTCATCATGAATTTCGTGATATTCCCCATATTTGGACTTTCCGGGGCCTTATTTCCTATAGACGGCCTGCCATCCTGGATGAAGGCCCTCACGCTGTTAGACCCGTTGACATACGGTGTTGAAGGGATAAGGTATGGTTTATTAGGAACTTCCCAAATAAACCCATTTTTCAGCTTTGTCGTGCTCACCGGGTTTACAGTTTGTATGGTAGTCTTTGGGGCTTATTTATTCAGGAAAATTAATGTATAAACTAGGGGTGGGAGAATATTACACGAACGTTGTAGGATTTGCAGGAAGTCCGGGAAAGAGGGGCAATATGGATAGTTTAGTCGATGAAATATTGGTGCAGCAGATAAGCGTCAATTTTCAGATTGAAAAAAAGAAGAAGCTCTAAAAGAAGAAGACGATTAAAAAGAGATTCGATTAAAATAATATTTGATACATTATGTTTAAATGAATCCTTATGCACCCATTTTGAGATCATACTTTTCTAAAGCAGGGTTCCGGATGGATCATCCTGCTGGTGTATGTCCGATGTCCAGGCAAGCCCACCTGGGGGGTGGTTTCGTGGAGCAGGGCAAACGCTCGGAAGGCACACTCAGGTGTGCATGGTTCATTCGTGCTTATAGTAACAATCGATTCAGGGAACGATGATGCACTAATCATCGATATAAACTCCGCGAACAAGACTACCACTTCACACCGATTGCCTGATCCGCCAGGCAGCCGCCTTCAGCCCATCCAGCACCTGCTCCCGGGTGCGTCCCGTGCAAAAGACGGTCGTTACCGGATCTCCGGCAGGAATCTTGCACCCTGCCTCTGGAATATCCCGAATCGGCTCTCTCGCAATCCGTTTTGAGATCGTCTCGTCGATGATAAGATCATGATCGGCAAAGACGATCGCTTTTCCTGCAAATCCGGTTCCGCTCTCGTTATCAGGATCGATCTTCGGCAACTCTCCCGAAAACGCCTTCACATGCGCATCGAATACGCTGATCCCGGAGACATGTTCGACGGTATCAAGCGTCCCCTGAAACCGCGCATTCACCTCGATTGCCACCGGACCCCCATCCGTGATCAGGAAATCAACACCGTTTGAACCCACAAGCCCCAATCTCTTGACCACTTGAACTGCAATCTCGCGCATCTCGCATTCGCATTCGCTCCGGAAAGGCGTCACGTTCCCGGAGTATGCGAATCTATGCGTGGAAAGCCACCGCGTCCCGATCAGTTGCTCGTTTACGGCTATTGCCACAGCGTCTTCGTGCGTTGCGATGACAGAGACGCTTGCAGAAATCCCTTCGATATACTCCTGAATCAGCAGATCGTTCCCGCACCCCATAAGCTCCTCTCTGCTGTACGCCAGTCGGTTCTCTATTCCTCCGACGCCGTAGATCGGCTTTACCATGACCGGATACCCGAAATCATCATCGATATCGTAGATCTCGGGGTGCGGGAAACCAAGCGACTCCATCTTTCCTGCAAACGACTTCTTGTTACCGATCGATCTTGCGATATCGGGCGGGTTATTAAGTACGCGGTATCCCTCCCGCTCCAGATCCGCATATTCAAACCCGGCACCGAGAATGATCGCATCAAAATCCCAATTCAACCGATCTAAAATGCCCAACAACTCATCATTGTCCGCTATCTCGTCAAAACAATCATATTTATCAGCACACCTCAGGAGATCGACATCTCCGAAGTGATCCAGTGAATAAACGGTATATCCTGCACGTTTTCCAGCGCAGACGATGTATCTGGTGCTGTACCCGATGACCAAGATCTTCATCGTCGGTCTCACTCAAAATCAAACAGCGTTCGCTGGTCTGCTACCGCTCCGGCTGGTCTTGCAGCTGCGACACCCGCGGCACCGGCACCGACGCCAGCACCAACACCATTGGAACCACCAGCGCCAGCAGGCAGTTCAACCGTCCCGTATCTCCCGCCTCCGCCCGGATGGATGATCACTTCTCCGCTCCGAAACGCACGGATAGCATTCACAATCCTTACGTCCACGCCGCCCATGCCGGAGAGGTCGCCGTCCACCAGCACCGCAATCTCACTTCCCGGTCCTTTAACAAGCGTGTTCCATGCTGCCTGCCCCGCTTTGGTCTGCGGGCTCGAATGTCCAATCGCCATCGCGATGATCTCGGCAAGCGGTATCAGATGGAGGTATCGCGGCCTGTGGTCCGGATGATCGGGTGCAGCGAGATCAGCAAGTTCGTTTACCCGGTCATGTACGCCTTTCTTGATCCTTCCGCCACATCTGCACCGCCACTTTTTTGCCAGACAATCCGGAAGCGCGTAATGCTTGAAACACCGTATACATGCTGATTCGTTATATTTCCCCTCTTCTGGAAACATCCCGACGTTTAATACCGGTTTGCACCCATTCTTTCTGAGAATCGCGCTTTCCAGATTATCAAACGTGATCTCCGGCATCTCAAACCGGTTAAACTCCCTGGCAAGTTTATTGGGCCATGGCGAGTGCGCATCCGAGTTTGTGAGGAAGGTTAGCCGGTGCAACTCTGATATTCGGTCAGCATAAGAGGTATCCGCACTCAATCCCAGCTCAACAAACGAGATATAATCCGAAAGATCGGAATAGCAGTCAGAAAGTGAATTATGGTACGCATACATTGCAGTCCACGGCGTGAACGCGTGACACGGTCCTATCAGTGCGCCAGCGTCCCGTGCATATTCGGCGATCTCTGTGCCGCTCAACCGAACCGCAGGACGCCCGTTTGTGTCGATATCGCGGGAATGATCCGCGAATCGCTCACGTAACTCCTCTGCCTTTGATACGGATGGGATGATGAGCAGATGGTGAACCCTTTTGGAGTCCTCCACTTCTACTGTCAGCACAAAAGAGGTGTTGTCAAGCGAAAATATTCCGTCAGATTCAGGCAATTTCTTGATCGATTCCATCCATCCCGCATGAAGGCAATCCCCGGTACCTACGAGATGTACACCTTTTTTTGCCGCTTCTCGTGCAATCGTTGGCATGTCCATCTTGTTAGACGTCGCCATCGAGTATTTTGAATGGATGTGCAGGTCTGCGTTGACGTCCATGATCATATCAAGGCAGCAACCTATATAACCCTCTTGGGCGAAGTGAGACTAAAGGAGTAACAAAATATGGCGGATTTCAGAGTTGTTGTTTCAGATGCGAATGCAGGAAAAGCATACCAGATAGAGGTATCGGGCGCGTCAGCGAATACGTTTATGGGAAAAATTATCGGCAGCGAGATTGATGGAAGCGCGGTCGGACTTTCCGGATACACACTAAAGATTACCGGCGGATCGGATAAAGGCGGATTTCCGATGCGAGGCACGCTTCCAGGGCCTAAACGGAAGAAACTCCTCGTAACCGGAGGTAGCGGATTTCGCCCAGGCGAGGAAGGTCTCAGAAAGAGGCGGTCGATTCGAGGGAGTGAGATATCAGGAGATATTTCCCAGATCAACACAACGGTTGCAAACTATGGTCCCACCCCGATAGACTCACTGCTCGGTGGAGACTCAGAAGAAGAAGTAGTAGAAGAAATAGAATCATAGTTATATAGTTCTGTAGTTATGGTGGGATTCCTAAACCTGTTCGGCGACGATCCGGGTGACCGTTTCAGGCGCGGGATTGCTGCGCACGAACGCGGAAAACTTGATGTGGCAGAGCAGGAATACAACCGTGCCATCTTTTTAAACCCGTTTGTCGCACAGTTCCATTCAAATCTTGGAGATTTGCTGCACCAATTGGGCAGGCTGGATGAGGCAAAGGACTCTCTTGAGGAGGCGCTCCGGATCGAGCCGAAGAATGCTGCTATCAACAACAACTATGCGGTGATCATGGAGGAACTCGGGGATTTCCATGCGGCAGAGATGTATTACAAACGTGCAATCTTCCTCGATCCCAAATACGCCCATGCCAGAGTCAATCTTGCAGATGTTCTTGCCAGGCGCGGGGAGTATGCCAAAGCAGAAGCTGAGTACCGCTACATCCTCGCGGAGAATCCTGAACACACACATACGCGGCAGAACCTTGCGGTAACACTTAAGAACCTGGGCCGGTACGACGAAGCGGCTATCGAGCTTACGGCACTGATACAACAGTTGCCCGCTGATCCCTACCTGCGTATGCTTCTTGGTATGGTGTATCAGCTTCAGGGGAAACTCGACATTGCAAGGGACGAATACCAGGCAAGCATCCGCCTCGATCCGAACAACCCGGCAACACACAACAACTTCGGAAGCTTGCTGGAAGATCTCGACGAGAACCTTGGGGCGGAACACGAATACAGGACTGCGCTCAGCCTCGATCCGAACTATGCACTTGGGAGAGAGAACCTTGCACGGCTGTTTTTTGAGACGGGAGATCCTGATCGGTCCGAACTCGAATGGAAACAGCTTCTCCTGATCCAGCCGGATAACGTGAAAGCACACCGGTATCTCGGAAAAATTCTGCTTG
>QMVM01000032.1 GCA_003661105.1 Methanosarcinales archaeon
CTAATCGATAGCGAGTTTGATGAGGTCGAACTGCGCGATCTGCTGAAACTCGTAGTTCTCGTTCTCGGGTTAGCTCCGGGATGTAGAAACACGATCCTGATCCTCTTTGGGGCGGGGGGATAGGATGCTTAAAAAGTACACAGTACTTGTGACGGCGATCTTTGTGGTCTCAGTGGTATCCGGATACCTGTATGCGAACTCGAATCCGTATGAATCCGCAAGGGTTATGCAGGAACTATCCGGCGAACTCGGCTGGGTCACGGATCTGGACCCGGTTCTGATCTTATTTGCCATATTCTTAAATAATGCAGTCAAGAGTTTTCTTGCAATCATACTTGGCGTACTTGTGATCGTTCCGATCATGTTCATCGTGTTGAATGGATACATTCTCGGCATCGTTATGTGTGAGTCTGCACGCCTAGAAGGTCTGCTGTATGTTGCAGCAGCGATCCTGCCGCATGGCATAATCGAACTTCCAATGATCCTCTTAAGCGCAGCTCTCGGAACACGCATTGGGGCGATGGTACTGCTCCGGATAAGTGGCAAGATAACTGCTGAAGAGATCATATCCACGCTTAAGTGGTCGATATCCGTCTATTTCAGATGGATTCTCCCTCTCCTATTCGTAGCAGCCGTAATCGAGACGTTCATCACACCTGCTGTGCTGCGGATTCTGGGGTGATGCACAGCTAAGAGGGTGTGGGGGGGTTCTCGCCTTGCTCTGGTGCTTGTATCAAACAAGTTGACCACCCCGGTCAGGCGAAATACATAACTTACTGCTTAACTTTCGTGGTAATGCAAATACATCACACAGGAATCGAAGCATAATGAAAAAGTCTATCATGTTGTTGGTTGTTGCACTTCTGCTGGCAGGGGTGCTGCTTGCGCCAGTAGATCAGGGCAATGCTCATGCGGATCCGGACACCGATACTGACGATACGGCAGATGAGCCGGATCAGGACTACGAGCCAGATGCCGATGGGGATACAGACTCAGATACAGACTCAGATACAGATTCTGATACCGATAGCGAAGACGCAACAGAAAATATGGGTGGAGATGACGAAGCCGGGTCTGAAGAGGAAGAAGATCATGACGAAGATGGCGATGAACTGCCGGATGAAATCGGTTCTATCCTGCTGATCCATGATAGCTCAGTCAGTGGTGAAGATGTGGGGCGGATGAAAAATTTTGCAACATATCTCAGGATAGATGTGATCGAGGAAAGAATTGATTTCGACTCACGATATCTCCGCGGTCTGGATACGGATGTTGTGCAGGATGTTGATTATGTTATGGCAATCTCCCGGGACGTTTCCGGATTGGATGTCCTGATAGATTATGTGGCTACTGCGGATTTGTGGTTAAATGGTAAAGAAGTGATCATTTCGAGTGATGTGGATAAACGGATGCTTAAACAGCATTCTCTGGTTTTACAGAAGGAGGCGTCTCCTGATCTGATAATTCTGACAGGTTTGAAAGATTCTGAGCTGGCATGGAATGCGACACTATCTGCTCTGGTTCAGAAGAGACCTGTTACAGAGATGCTGGACGACCGGAACGTCGAATTCACCACAGTCGATGATCGCGACCTTGACGATATTCCGGCGTACAGGGGGGCGGTGACCGATACGATACTAAAAGTATCGGAATCCAATATTCCGCTCGAAACCCTGAAACTTATACTTCTTCTTCCGTTTGCAGCTACAATTGTGACCATCTTCAGGAATATTGTCGGGGCACGAACGTACGGAGTTTTTGGACCTGCAATAATGTCAATAGCTTTTCTCAGTTCCGGCCTGGTTGTTGGATTGATCTTATTTGCGGTTTTATTGGTGACCGGCGTTTTTGCGCGTAGAATCATTGAACGCCTGAATCTGATGATGGTCCCCAGACTGGCCGTACTGCTGACGATGTGCTGTATGGTGATGGCAGCGGCAATCGCAATCGGAATTAAGATGAACAGTCAATACCTTGCCAGACTCACTGTTTTCCCGCTGATAATAATGGCGATGGTCATCGAGAACTTTATGAAGACTACCATGGAGAAGGGAATTTTAGATGCTCTTAAAATTTGTTTCAGCACTGTTATCGTCGCGGTAGTATGTTTCCTCGTGATTTCAATCCCCACTCTACAGGCGATCGTGATGACCCACCCGGAAATACTTATTCTGGTCGTGGGATTGAATATCTTGATCGGAAGGTGGAAGGGGTTACGCATTGTGGAGTATCTCAGGTTTTCAAAGCTTATAAAAGGTTAAAGATATGATCACACCATTGTCCAGGTTGTTTGGGAAAAATAAGGAAGTAGTCGGGATAAATGCACGCAACATAGGATATATCTTCGCGGAAAACCCGAGAAAGCTACTCAGTCTGGTGGATGATAAGTTAAAGACAAAAGAACTACTCGAAAGTGTCAGCATTCCATTTCCTGGAGTATATGGAGTTTTTAGTGAGATACATGAACTGAGAAATCTTGAAAAAGTAATAGACAGGGATGAATTTGTAATCAAGCCCTCGTCAGGAGCGGGCGGAAGAGGGATAGTCGTGATCAAGGGCAGAGTGGACCGGGGGTGGGTAAAGTCCAGTGGCAAGACGATTTCGCTTGCAGAGATCCGGAAACATTGTTCGGAGGTGCTTGAAGGCGTATATTCGCTTGACGGTAACCCCACCCCGGTCTTTTTTGAGTCTTTGATCAAATCCCACCACGCTCTTGCGGAAGTCTCTTTCGAAGGGGTTCCCGATGTCAGGATCATATCTTACAGGGGTGTGCCTGTGATGGCAATGGTGCGATTGCCAACACGAGAGTCTTCTGGCAAGGCAAACCTCCATCAGGGCGCGCTTGGCGCGGGAATACGGATATCCGGAGGGCACACCATCCATGCGATCCGTAAGGATAAACCGGTCCACACGCATCCGGATACCGGATCAACTCTCATCGGGGTCGAGATTCCGTTCTGGGACGAGATTCTGGAAATATCTTCAAAATCTTATGACGCGGTGGGACTCGGATACCTTGGCGTCGATGTAGCCATTGATGAAGAGACTGGACCGCTGGTGCTTGAACTGAATGCAAGACCCGGACTGAGCATCCAGAATGCCAATCAGTGCGGCCTTGCGCGCAGGCTGGAGGTCATAGAAGCGATGGATCTTGAGAACGTAAGCTCTGCAGAGAGGGTCGCTATTGCCGTAGAACTTGATACAAAGGACTGGGTTGCGGTTTGACCTCAGAAGGCGATCGAGCAGACCGGAACGCATCGACCCTTCCGCACGACATAGTCGGACTTCCGATAATTCTCTTAAGCGCTGCTCCCGGACGCGTATTGTAACGATGGTGCTTCTCCAGATAAGCGACAAGATGTTCACTGAAGGGATCTTATCCGCGCTTAAGTTAGATATCCTTATAGTTCAGATGGATTCTCCCACTCCTGTTCGTAGTATCCATAATCGAGATGTTCATCACTTCAATCGTGCTGTGGGTTCCTGAGTGATGCGCCACTCCGCAAGTCCGATTGCGAATTTGAGCATTGCCGGGGCGACGATGGCCGAGATTGTAACCATCACAGATTGCATGGCCCTGCCGCTGCCTGCAGGATCATTAGTGCGTCCACCGATGTGAGTTTGC
Source organism: Methanosarcinales archaeon (assembly GCA_003661105.1). Classification (GTDB taxonomy): domain Archaea; phylum Halobacteriota; class Methanosarcinia; order Methanosarcinales; family Methanogasteraceae; genus Methanogaster_A. Next base: position 3,626 of record QMVM01000032.1, read on the forward strand.
AGTCTCCGTTCATATCACCCCACATTCGCCCGACACCCTGCGGGTCCGTCCAGTAACCCGTTGGGGTGCTGTTATCCAAATCCCAGACATCAGGCACGCCGTCGCCATCAGTGTCGGTGTTAGGTTCTGTGATTGCTTTGTAATAAGCTATGGTCACTTCTTGCAATATTGGCGTATCTACTAGATCGATTGTGGAAAAATATGCCTTATACCTCAAATATCTCCCGACATAAGAATGATGAATCACCTCACCTGATGCCGCAGTAAAATAGGTTGAGGATGTACCGTCCGGGCCAACCCAGTTCCAAGTTATCCTATCATTATTGGCAGCGATCTGGAACTTCAGGTTTGTTCCCAGGGGCTGGCTTTCGGGGCTCCAGGCGATGGATGCCCACTTCACCGGATACGATCCACTGGCATCTAGTATCGAAGATATGAATTCTCCACCCTCATGGTAGAGATAATCAAGTAAACCAACTGAACAGCCAAAATAGAGATATGCCTTGCCCGCATCTAAATTGGCTGTGTTATGGTCCGGGCTACCGATGACCACATCTTTAAAGCCGTCCCCATTTACATCCCCTGCACGAGCAACTGATGTCCCATAGTGCGCATCATCTTGCTCTCCGGATGACTCCCAAGTTGGTTCAGCGCTCAAACCTGAAGAAGAACCCAGATAGAGAAAAGCATAGCCCCTGTACGTATTGCCCCAATGAGAGCCGCCGATGATCACATCCTCATATCCATCTCCATTGACATCTCCAGCACCGGCAACCGAACATCCAAAATGAAGTTCAGACCGGGGAACGCTTTTGGACCAAACTGAGCCAGTGCTTAAACCATCCGTAGAGCCAAAATAAAGATAAGCCTTGCCGAGTAAACCATCCATGCCATATGCACCAACGATAGCGTCATCATATCCATCTCCATTGACATCACCAGCAGTGGCAACTGAACAGCCATAATATCCACCGACCTGATCATCTCCGGATGAAGTCCATGCTGGCATGGTGCTCAAACCAGCAGTAGAACCAAGATAGAGATAAGCCTTGCCGGCATTTTCCTGCTCTGTGTCATAATGGTATGCACCGACAATAACATCATCATAGCCATCTCCATCGACATCGCCGGCAGAGGCAACCGAATAGCCATAGTTTGCATCCACCTGATCATCTCCGGATGAGGTCCAGGCTGGTATGGTGCTCAAGCCAGTGGCAGAGCCAAGATACAGATAAGCCTTGCCTGCAGAATTGTTGTATCCACATGCACCGACAATAACATCATCATAGCCATCTCCATCGACATCGCCGGCAGAGGCAACCGAATAGCCATAGTTTGCATCCACCTGGTCATCTCCGGATGATGTCCAGGCTGGTATGGTGCTCAAGCCAGTGGCAGAGCCAAGATACAGATAAGCCTTGCCTGCGTTCTCATTTATTGTATCGTATTCAGACGCACCGACAATAACATCGTCATAGCCATCTCCGTTAACATCGCCGGCAGAGGCGACTGATTTACCATAGACTGCATTTGATTGATCCTCTCCGGACGATGCCCACCCGAGAGAGGAGTTTTTGGCAAGCCTCACTTCCGCAACCTCGTACCATGCGTCTCCGGCACAGGCTATCTCCACAAAATGAGCCTCTCCACCATTAAAGTCTCCGCAGTTATACTGAGTCCAGGTTTCGGCATTGACCAGCGGGGTGAGCATTAGCAAAGCTGCCAGCAATAGAGCCCCGATCAAGGTCACTACACTCATCTTCCGTATTCGTTTCATTTTCAGTGTCATCTCTTCCGCTTTTATTTAACTTTACTCATAAATCCACTAAACCCCGCACTTAAGTACAGAACCCGCACATAACGATTTTATGCCGTTTATCGTACCCTATGCTTCGGCAAGTTCCTATGGTGAGTTAACACCGATATTGTAAGCCTGCCACATGGATCGTAGCGTCTCATGGCAGGTATAGTCAACATCACCATGATACTTAAAACTAACTGATCTCTGTGCTTCCTGCCGCTGCCTGCATGATTATCAGCCGCATCAACTGACGTAACCGCCCCATTCCGATTCACGTCCGCAGCATCGCTCTGCTCTCCGCTCGCTATCATCTGCAGTACGATAACCGCATCCGCCGTTGTAACCGGACCATCACCATTGATGCCGCCGCTCCGCTCTCGGTGTGCTTCGATGTAGGGCGTGTGCAGAACATCCGCAACAGCGTTAACCACAAGGTTGAAGGATCCGCCGCATTCATCCCAAAACTCCGGATCGCTCCAATTCGTGTGCGTCCATCCAGACGCCTCCATGCCCCCTGTACTCGATATACACTGCTGCACGATCTCGTTCATCACGTCTGCTGTGCTTTGGATTCAGGGGTAATGTGCGCCTCCTTTAACTTGATTGCGAATTTAAGCAGCACAGGAGAGATGATGACCGAGACCGCAACCATCAAAACGATCGCAGAGAAGATCTCATCTCCGATGATGCCCATACTTCTCCCGACCGATATGACCACGAGTTCAACTCCCGCCCTCGGCATCACGCCGACACCGAAGATTAGACTGTCATAAAAGTCGAAACCCACGATCCTCGATCCGACAAATCCCCCGATCAGTTTTCCTGATAGTGCCATCACGATCACAAGGAGTGCGAACAGTCCTGCCGCCTGTATCACAGCCGGATCGACAGATAGCCCGATGAACACAAAGAAGATCGGCACGAATATCCCGTAAGCAATGCCGGAAACTTTACTCTGCACATCCTCGATCTTTGCAACCGGGACACTTGAGAGGCATGCTCCACCAATAAAGGCTCCAATTACCGAATGTAGACCGAATGCCTCGGCGAGGTATGCGGAGAATAGGGCGATCATGACCACGAATGCAAAGATCGACTCCTTCACGCGCATCCTGTAAACGTACTCAAAGAGTGCCGGAAAGATCTTCCACCCGAGGAGAATCATGACCGCTATGAAACAGAGCATCCTCGCTGCGATCCATAGCAATTGTATGTACGATGGTATCTGCTGATCCGCTGCTATGGAGACCACCACCGAGAACATGAAAATCCCGATCAGGTCATCGAGGATGGCGGATGCGAGCATCGTCGAACCAACCTTCGTTGAAAGATACTCGAGATCGATAAGCGTCCTCACTGAGACACCAATACTTGTTGGGCTGAATGCAACCCCCATGAACAGAGATTCCATAAACCCAAAACCGAATACTCTGCCCAAGAGAAAACCAAAGGAATAAGCAACGACCACATCACATATAGTTGGGACAACTGCTACTTTTGATACCGTCTTCAATTCCCGCAGATTGATCTCCTTGTATCCGGCAGTGAACAACAGGAATATGGCGCCGAGTTCACTGAAGAAGAGCAGCGCATCGCTTTCAGGGTGCAGGAAGAGCAGTCCGAAGACGATGCCTGCGATAATCTCGCCAAGGATGCTCGGAAAACCTGCCCGCTCGACCAGTTCCCCAAATATCTTTGCCAGAAATATGATCAGAAGAAGCGCCAGTAGTACGTGCATGGTTCAGTCTCTTCGTTTGCAGATTTCATTGACGATGTCCCTCTTTGATAGAATGCCGACCAGTTTTCCGGAATCGACCACGCAGACGCGGTTGACATGATGCCTGAGCATCAGGTCCGCGGTTTCGGATAGGCAGGTATCAGGAGAGACGGTTACCGGGTATGGCATCATGATCCCGCTTGCGTCATCACCAAGTGACCGTACTGCTGACAGGTGCGTATGTCCTGACGCAGGTAGCCTGTCAAACAACAGGATCTCCAGAACGATATCCTCGCTGATGATTCCTGCGAGTTCGCCTGTTTCTGTTACGACCGGGTAGCTGTGGTAGTGATACGTCCCAAACAGCTCCAGCAGATCGTCGATCGTGGTCTCCTCGATGACGGTCACAACGTCCTGGGTCATAATCCTGGCTACACTAATCTTTGTATAATTCACTACCATCTCATGATAATCGTTCGTGATTGTACTAATAGATTGTCATTAAGCGGCTCGACCGCCCCTATCATGCGGGAAAAGAAGTTACACCACCCCACCGGTTTTCCCATCGCGGCAGACCCGGACGATCTGATTCATGCGAATGCGTCCTTCACCTTTTCAAATATCCCCTTGTTTTTCTTTTCGCCTTTGGCAGGGTTTTTATCCTCGATTCTCTGCAGTTCTGTGAGAAGTTCCCGTTCTCGTGCGGAGAGGTGTGTTGGAACAACGACTCCGACTTTCACGAGCTGGTCTCCTTTCCCGAGCCCGTGGAGTTTTGGCATTCCCTTGCCGCGCAGACGGAGGGTCGAACCGGACTGGGTGCCTGCAGGGATCTTCATCCGCACGTCGCCATGCAGCGTCGGTACCAGGACATCGTCGCCGAGTGCAGCCTGCGTGAAGTGGATCGGTAGTTCATACAGGATATCATTTCCGTCGCGCTTGAATACCGGATGCGGATCGATATGCACAAAGATGTACAGGTCTCCGGGGGGGCCGCCTCTCACCCCTGCTTCTCCTTTGCCCCTGAGGGGTATCCGATCTCCTGACCCGATGCCCGCCGGAACATGGATCGAGAGCGTCCCAGGGCGGCGTACCCGGCCTCTGCCGTTACAGGAACTGCACGGGGATTTGATGATCTTGCCTGTGCCGCCACAGTGCGAGCACGGAGAGGATGTGATGAACTGCCCAAATGGCGTACGTCTTGCCTGACTGATCTGCCCGGCGCCGTGGCAGTACGGGCAGGTCTTCGGAGTTGTGCCGGGTTTTGCGCCAGTTCCCTTGCAGACATCACACGTTTCCGTGCGCATCACGTCCGCCTTCTTCTCAATGCCCGTTGCAGCATCCTCAAGCGATATGCGCAGGTCATACCTCAGATCCGAACCGCGCTCCGGACCCCGTCGCACACCGCCCCTGCCACCAAAGAAAGTTTCGAAGACGCTTCCGCCGCCACCTACACCACCGCCACCAAACCCGCTGAAGATGTCTTCGAAGTTGATGTTCCCGAAGATGTCTTCCTGTGAGTACCGTGCATCGATACCGGCGTGCCCGAACCGGTCGTACTGTTTCCGCTTTTCAGGATCAGACAGCACTCCGTACGCCTCTGAGATATCTTTAAACTTCTCTTCTGCTTCCGGCTCCTTATTTCTGTCGGGATGATACTTCATCGCCAGTTTTCGGTATGCTTTCTTGATTTCCTTCTCATCAGAGTCCTTTGGGACTCCAATGATCTCGTAATAGTCCTTCTTCGTGGGCATGTGACCTGCTACCTCTCTTCAAGATTATACGATATGCATGTACGTTAAATTAACTGTTGTGTTTTGTTGCGTTTTCGTGTGGGGTTTCTTTCAGAATGATCAGATTCCAGCCCTGATAAGAGACGGCAAGCACGAAAGCGCGGAAACCGGCTTTCTTCGCAGCATAAACCGCATGACACGAAACGCCTTTAAGGTCGGCGAGCCGGTTCCAACGATCTGCCCCACATCCTCGCCAGCAAACAAGCCAACCAGCCGGTCGATCTCCGCATCATCCATCTTCCGCATGGCTTCGAGGGAAGACCGCCCGAGCCGGTACTCGCTTCCAAATTCCTTCCCCCAGAGGCGCGGGTACTCCGATAACGCCCTCGCAGACGTCTTCGATGCTGCGATCGCGTTTGCAGCCACCGCTCCGCAGATCTCGCCCGCACGCATTCCGTAACCGATTCCCGACTGCCCTGCTGCGCCGCCTGTGACCATAATTCCTGCCGATACGATCTTATTTGGGATGGTTGCGATCGGATCACCGCCCGTATACTTCCTGATAATCCTCAGATCGGATATGTTCTTCTGTTTCTTGAACCGCTCCAGCCACAAGTCAAAGAATTCGGAGACATCCGGTCCGTGCCTCCGCACAAACACCCCGAGATTCGCACGATCGCCGCCGCCTGGCGAGTATGTCGCCTTCCAGCCAGGAGCGACGCTCCCGACATGGTACTCGAAAAAGTCAGGTTCGCCGATGCCGTCCGCTTCCACCTCTGCTTCTGCGGCCCATGCGATATCGTGCGGATACTTTGTCGGACGCAGCCCGGCAAGAGCAGACAACTTAGACGAGATGCCGTCTGCGATTATCACGATGTCTGATGTGAATGTCCGGTCAGAGGTGCTGATCTGGATCTTTTTATCTTTTTTGATGATGTTATGGGCGGTAACACCTGTGTGGATATTCACGTTCTGCTCTATCAACTCTCTAGCGTGGTATTCATCGAATTTTCTCCGGTCGATGATGTATCCGGGCGCATCGACAACGATCCTGCTGCCGCCTGGCGATACGATCTCAGCACCTGCCATCTCCCGGATCACGTACTCTGAGTGAACGATCTCGCTTGTTTTGTCAAACATCCCCTGAAAAAACGTGTTTGCCGGATGCGGAGGATCGCCGATACCGCTTTTTTGCTCAATTAAGGTCACATCGATATCCTGCGCAGAAGCAGCAAGTGCTGCGCTTATACCTGCCGGGCTTGCCCCGATCACAAGAACGTCCGCGTCATTTTTCATCTCTATATCCCTCCTTGTCTGCATATTGCTCAATCAGGTCTGCGAGTCTCGAACCACGCTCGTACCAGCGCTCGTGTATATACTGCGGATAGATCGGGAGTCTCTCCCTGAGGCGGATTTCCCTGAGCTTCCCCGCCAGTTCTGATATATGGGGCCACTTCGCCTCCGGATTGATCCAGTCGATGGTGTAAGGCGATATCCCGCCGAGATCTGAGGCTCCGCACCTGATCAAGTCGTAAAACCCGGTGAGATTCGGCGGCACCTGTATCGTAACGTCATCAGGCAGAATCTCTCGTGCCAGCGACACCGTCTCCATCATCTCCTGATGCGTTGGCTCAGGAGAATTTGCCATCCCGGTCCCGGGTTTTGGCGCAAACGGCTGGATGATCACCTCCTGGATGTGCCTGTACCGGGTGTGCAGATCCGCAATCGTTGAGAGCGACTGCACGCGATCCTCCTTGCTTTCGCCAATCCCTATCAGAAGTCCTGTCGTAAACGGAACCCTTAACTTTCCCGCGTTCTCGATTGTCCTGATACGCCTGGAAGGAATCTTGCCGGCAGACCCTTCGTGTGCAGGGATTGATGCGGTTGTCTCGAGCATCAGCCCCATGCTTGCATTAATCGGCTTTAGCCGTCTGATATCACGGGAATCCATCACACCAGGATTGCTGTGCGGAAGCAGCCCCGATCGAATCGTGATCTTGCAGAGGTCGATTAAGTAATCGATCATGCTTGAGTATCCGATATCCTCGATCCATTCCTTAAATTGTGGATGCTCTTCTGGCATTTCCCCAAACGTAAAGAGCGCTTCGGTGCATCCTGCCCGCTTGCCCGCATCGAGTATCTTTGTAACTTCGCTTACGGTCATCAGGTTCGCTTCGGGATGTGCTGGATCACGCCTGAATCCGCAGTATTTGCACTGGTTCCTGCAGACGTTTGTGATAGGCAGGAAGACGTTTCTGGAGAATGTGACAGCGTCTGGCAAGAGCATGATGATGTGAATTTGGTGCGGTGGTATTTAATAGCGATTGTTGCGGCTCACATTCGCCTACAGGCAGCTACAATTCCCGGTTAAAAAACGGGGCGGGTCCCTACCAGATCCGCCGTGTGATCAACTTATCAGCCCCAAAAACCTCTCTTACTGTGTTTTGCAGTATTGTAACATCAAGAGTGCATCAAGCGAGGTAACTGCCCCATCCGAGTTCACATCCGCTGCCGGATCGGCAGGAATACTACCAGCAGCCATCTGAAGAGCAAGCAACGCGTCCACAGTATAGATGGTTGCCGAAACAACGACAACTTCCTTGTCCGCCTTATTATTGGCCTCATCGGTCTCTGGTATTAAATACCCGGAATCAACTATCACGGATATGTTATGCGTTCCAGAGAATGGATAATACCACTCAACACTCGCATTCACCTCTCCAGCGGGTGGTATCGGTCCCACAATCAAATCATCTCCGATTAGATACTCTTCATCATAAAAGGAGACTTTGAATGGTTTGTTCGTGAATGAATCATCTCTTTGGTTGTGAACCGTGGCAGTTATCGTAACGATATCCGCTGCAGTTGGAGAAACCGGATCGAATGAGATGCCGGATGTAGCCACCACAAGATCCGGATCAGGTCCGCTTAAGATCAGTACGGCATTCGAATCGAAATCAGAAGCATGAACGGTAGTTGTGAAGATATCTGCGGCATCAATCGATGCATTCATAACGATGGGTACGTGGTTGTACCAGATCACCCCGCTGCTGGTCTTCGAGGGCGAAGAGCAATTGTCTGGCTCGGAGATTTCGGTTTTTGCATGGATCACGCCAATAGTAGCTTTTTGCGGCGAAGTTTCGGCATGGATGACACCACCATCACCCCCCAATGACGAAGATTGTGAGCCAATGATACCATTCTTCACGACGATCTCTGCCTTGCCGTCATCATCCACATCTCCGATCGCGGGGTCTTCTACGATTCCTCCGAGATTATACCTCTTCTCCAGAGAGCCGCTGCCACTGAAGATATCGAGATAACCTTCGGTCGATCCAACGATTATCTCTAAATTGTTATCATTATCTACATCAGCAATCGCAACCGCAGAGATGATATAACAATCATCGCCCATCACTCCATTTCCATCACGATGATAAGACCACCCTTCATAGCGATCGAGACAGTAGATGTCCTGATTGAGCGTATTGAATACGATCTCAAGCAGACCATCGCCGTCCACATCGCCTGCCGAACTCTGTCCGGGCCAATCATCGAGATCATAATACCATTCCAGGTCCCCGGTTGCAGCATCGATCACATACGACCGGTTGGTGCCGCCAAACCCCTCAATATACCATGTCC
>QMVM01000033.1 GCA_003661105.1 Methanosarcinales archaeon
GCGTACAGTATATTTCAAGAGGTCTATGGCGATGAGCATCCCAACACCCGAAATGTAAAAAGGGGACTGGATGTCTTGAAAGGATGAGAGCCTCCTGATCAGCAACCACTTATATCTCGACCGTCCCGTCAAACACCCGCACAGCCGCCCCCTCCATAAACGCCTCGCCATCAGCCGCTAATGATATGCGCAAAGATCCTCCCACCGTATGCACAACCACCCGGTCGCCGGTCTTCCCACTTCTGTGTGCAACATAAGCGGATGCGACCGCGCCTGTGCCGCAACTCAATGTCTCGCCCTCGACGCCGCGCTCATACGTCCGGATCGCGATCTCAGAAGCATTCTTGACCTTGACAAAGTTCACGTTCGCGCCCTTTGGGAACACAGGCGCATACCTGATCGCTGGCGCAATCTCATCGATTGCAATCTCCAAATCGTCCACGAAGATGACCGCGTGTGGAACGCCCGTGTTTGTCGAATAAACCTCATATCCCTCGAGATGTTCGATGCCGCATGCCGCTGGTGTGCCCATATTCACTTTTATCCATTCAGCGTCGAGATCGACCTCCATTATACCTGCAAGCGTCTCAACGGCAGAAGCCCCTGTTATGTAGCCCTCGTCGATAGCGTACCTGACAAGACACCTGATACCGTTTCCGCACATCTCTGCCTCGGATCGGTCTGGCTGGAAGAGCCGCATCCTAATGTCTGCGCAATCGGACTTCATGAGGAAGAGGACGCCATCTGCGCCGATCCCGAATCTGCGGTCGCAGTAGGTGGCAGCGAAACCGGGTTTGTCAGGGACAACTTCGCCAGCGTATTCGTCGATCAAGATGAAGTCGTTTCCGTTTCCGTGTAATTTGGTGAATCTGATCATGGTAATCTCACACCTATTGGAATCTCAAAAATTATTAATTTTTCTTACTCTTCTTTGAGCTTTCAGGCTTGTATAACACCGGCTCCCGATCTTTGAACCGTTTATAGTACGTTCTCCGATGAACTCTCCAAGCGGTCCTTTCAACGGTTCTGACTTGTTTGGAGCCATGCTTCCGAACTTTTTGGGGCGCATCCCGAGTTCCTTAGCCGTAGCGATCTGGCGGGCATTCAGCTGGTGTTTCTTCTTAAACATACGCCCACGGATTTTCCGACATCTTTTTGTTTAGTTTTTTTCGTCATTCTAACCTGCCCATACCTAATTTTCTATCTAATGCGGGTGCAGCTGTGGCTGCGAGTAGCTGCGGATCCGATTACGCTGTTTGATCACGATACCACACCCCCACCCACAACCCTACTCTCTCCATCGATCTTCTCTACTCTTATCACATTCTCGTACTTCTCGTTGAACGTGTCGTCGTGTGATATGACAAAAATCTGTTTGAATCCGGATATATTCAGTATCTGCTCCGAAAGTCTCTCTCTGCGTGTTTCGTCCATGTTCTGGGTAGGTTCATCGAGAAATACAGCGTCGCACCCTGAGAGTATCTTCAGGAGTGCGAAACGCACCGCAAGCGATGCCCCCATCTGCTCTCCGCCGCTTAACTGGTTAAACTCCTTCTCTTCTCCGTGTTCTGTTACAATGATCGCATAATCATGCGTCCATCTGAGTTCCTGCGTATAATCGTTAATGATCTCGCAGTATGTCCGGTTAGCTTCTTCCCCTATATTTTTAATAAGTTTTCCTGCGATCAACTGGGCAGAATCTCTGAGCGTAGACCTTATGAACTCGATGTAGCTGAGAAACTCATTTTTCGATTCGCACTCCCGTCGCAGCTTATCTTTTTCCATGATCAGCGACTTCACAATCTCCAGGTCCTTAGTTAACCCCTCAAGATTCCCGGATATCTCACCATGCTTTGCCTTCTTGCTCCCAAGCTCGATCTTTCCAGCCTCGTGCTTCGTTTTTACGAGTTCATACACGCCATCATCGAACGTGGACATCTGTTCAGTCAGAGCCTTGTGCAGGCAGTCATTCTCCTTTAACTTCTCTGAGATCTCGCTGTTCACTCCGTCGCATCTGCCCCGGTGCAGCGTCACCTTTCCGGCATTTTTCTCATTCCGGAGGTATTTCAGGTAATGCGGCTCGCAATCGCTCATCGTCTGTCTGATCTCCGCCTCCCTCGAGTCGAGATCCGAAAATTCAGATAATCCGAGCTTTAAATCAAACAATACAGAGTTCTCCCGCTCCAGATCCCCCTCTTCAGTTTTTATCCGGCTCAGTTCCTGTTTTGCTGCACCCATCAGCGCATCTATCTTCGACGCCTGCCGATCAGGATCGTTCAGTTCATGCACCCGCTCTTCCATAATCGCCATAGTCTTCCCAATCTTGACAGAAAGTGGGGCACCTAGAGGGACATCTGTCAGGTAAGACGAGTACTTTTGAGAGAAGCTCAAGTCATGCTCCTTCATCTTCGCATCGCGTTCTTGCAACCCGGCTTTCACATCTGATAGCAGTGACAGCTGCCCGGTTATCCGGGATGTATCGGAACTGTTCTTATTCATCCGTTTCTCAGGATCGTTCAGTTCATTTACCCGCTTTTCCATCATCTCCTTGGTCCTCTTAATCTTAACAGAAAGTGAGGCACCTAGAGGGACATCTGTCAGGTAAGACGAGTACTTTTGAGAGAAGATCAAGTCATACTCCTTCATCTTCGCATCGCGTTCTTGCAACCCGGCTTTCACATCTGATAGCAGTGACAGCTGCCCTGTTATCCGGGCGATCTCGGAACTGTTCTCATTCATCCGTTTCTCAGGATTGTTCAGTCCTTTTAACTCATTTTCGATTACAGCAAGCTCATTCTTCAGTCGGTTCAGCTCTTCCTGACTAACATTCAGTTTTTCCTCGAAATAATCTGAAAAACTTGTTACTGCTGCGCATTTGACCCCCTCCAGAATCGGGCACTGATTTGTAGCCCCCGTCTCCTTCTTGTTCTTTCTGATACTTTTTATCCGCTCCTGTATCCCGGATTTTTTGACGGCAATCATCTGTTTCTGGCGCCCAATCTCCTCTGCCCCCTTAACAAGCGGTTCGATCTCTTTTCGCGCATCTTCAAGTCTCCGGAGGTCATTTGACAGAGTTTCAAATAGTACTGTCTTCTCCTTGAGATCGCGGATATCTGACTGGAGAGACTCGATCTCACGCATATTATCTTCTACGCTCTTTATCTCTCTTTCAATCTCCTTCTGCTCCTTAACAAGCGGTTCGATCTCTTTTCGCGCATCTTTAAGTCTCCGGAGGTCATTTGACAGAGTTTCAAATAGCACTGTCTTCTCCTTGAGATCGCGGATATCTGACTGGAGAGACTCGATCTCACGCATCTTAGCTTCTACGCTCTTTATCTCTCTTTCAATCTCCTTCTGCTCCTTGACAAGCGGTTCGATCTCGCATAAATTCTTTCTGTGATTTTCCAGTTCCTCTGAGAGCGTCTTCTTTTTTTCCAGTTCCAACTCCATCTGCTTTATCTTACCCTCCTGCTTTAGTCTCTGCTCATTGAGACGGTCTCTTTTCTTTTTCTCGCCCTCCAGACCTTCCAATTTATTCTGAGACTTAAGATATTCTTCTTTCAACTCCTTCGTCTCTTCAAGTACATTTTCCGCAGCAATCGCTTCTTCAAGCTGTTTTTTCGCAGTGACCAGGTGTTTCTCTAAATCTTTGATGTCCCTTTCCAGTTTTTCAATCTCGATTCTTATGGAATCGATCGATTCCTTCTTTTTGCCGAGATCGTCTTTTTTAAGCCCAAGTTGCGCAAGATGTTTCACGAGTTCGTCAATCTCCCCCTGTATCTTTGAAACCCTATTCATTTCGCGCCCAAACCGCGCCTTCAACTCGCCGTAGTTTGCTGTACTACCTTTAAGTTCATGATGTCTCTTATCAAGGTCATCGATCTCGTTTTTGACGATCTTTGCGACATCACTTAAGTTATCAAACGCTGTCCTGTACTCGTCCACCTTCAGGATACGGTCGAACTCTTTTTTTCGTGGGGCTGCTGTTAAACGAAATGCTGATGTGAACGTTCCCTGCGGGACTCCTACGGTGTTTTGGAATATGGGCGCTAGCTCCTGTGGACGTATCTTGCCATCAAAAAGATTTTCTGTGATCCAATTCAAAACATCATCCGTTCCAACTGCCAGTTGCCCGATCTGGGAGAGAACCCGATACTCGCCGCTGATTGGTTTCACGATCACGTATTCAAGACCATCGGATGCAACTGCGTTGACTCTTACCTCTCCTGACTTTGCACCTTTTCGCAAAAAGTACCTTTTCACGTTTTGTTTTGCCGGACTGTAGTTGAACAGTGCAAATCCAACGCTTTCAAGAATCGTTGTCTTTCCAGCGCCGTTTTCCCCGCTTATTCCGTTTATGCCGCGTTCGAATGGTATGATCACATGTTTGTACGATTTTATATTCTTAAGTTCAACAGAATTAATCCACATCTGCACACCCCCGCTCAAATGGCAGGTCTGCTTGTCCCTTGTGCTTGCGTTTAACCGCATTATACGATTCTTGCAGGCGGTAAAAGATGCTCTGTGAATCAACCCCGGTTATGGCAAGCTGTTTTGCCTCGATGATTGTATCCACGACATCGTTCGTATGACTGCGGTACTGCGAACCTTTGACCACCTCTTCGATCACAGATCGCTCAATAACATCTCGTCTGGTCGGTCCGTCAGTGGAATAGCTGAGCGGTTCTTTTGTATCAGTGATCTTTACATTCGTCCATAAAGGATCAAGAATGCTTGAAACAATCTCTCTTATCTTTTCGATGGATATATCAGTCCTTGAAAACAGAAGCTCGCCGTGTACTGAGATCTCAACAAGCGGCTTTGTATCCCTCCGGGAAATGCCATCGACCGCCGATCGAATGCTGCTATATAGATCGGAGATAGATTGTGTTCCGGAAGCATCGATTCCGAATCGCTCGACCGGACGCGGCGTAGCCTTCTGAAACGATGCCTTACCGTCCACAACATGATAGAATCCTTTTGGCTTGTTATGTTCGGACATCGAGACCATTTCGCAGCTCCCCCCATTAAATATCCAGCCGTCGCGATCGTATTGTATGTGATAATGCCCAAGCGCAAGATAATCCACAGAATCACGTAAAGGAACCAGTGAATTATAGGATAGCTCCCCGATCCCGGAGGTGCTGAGTATCCCTTCCATGCCAAAGTGCATCATGAGAATAGTATAATCCGGTTTGCCAGATATTTCGTTAACCGTTTCGATCTCTCTCGCGATATCCGGTACCGCGTTGCGGGTCTGCGATCCGAGATATTTGACCCCGAAGATGCGTACACCGCCCACGTCAACGAAATCGCCCATCAGCTTGACGCCGCATTCGGGCATTGGCTTAAGTTTGATCAGCCTTAAGAGCCCCTGTGCATCGAGAATGTGTAGCCAACCGTTCATATCTCTCTGGTATGCGAGATCATGATTCCCTTCGATCACATACACCGGAATTCCCCGATCCGCAAGCTTCGTAAGTATTTTAAACGCCTGCAAGTACGTTGGAGCATTGATATTCCTTTTATGAAAGAGATCTCCGGCAATGAGCAGAAATTCCGCATCTGACTGGATCGTATAATCAACAACCCGGTCGAAAGCGCGTGCAAAGTCCCTGAACCGCTCGGGAAGTCCGTACTGCACATATCCGAGATGGAAATCACTCGCGTGCACAAAGTTCATGTTCACCTTATCGAATCCGCGGGCACATTAATATGCCGGCACGGTGGAGTGTATTTATGGATGTTCCGGATGTCATGGGTGTTCCAGTGCCGATGCCGGTACTGGTTCTGGTCCTCGCAGTCGCGATCGATCTGGTAGCAGGTGAGATGCCAAATACAATCCACCCTGTGGTATGGCTCGGCACTCTGATCTACAAGATATCCGGGTGGTGCGAGCGGACCGATAAGAGGTATCACAGAATCTGCGGACTTGTGCTGGTGTTGATATGTGTATCGTGCGCTGCTGCTACAGGCGTTCTGTTAACCCTTCTGGCAGAGCGGCACAGTCTCATCGGCATCGTATTGATGGCATATTTCTTGAAATCGACGTTCTCGATACGGTCGCTTGTTAGTTCTTCAAATCTGATCTACAGGGATCTTTCTGTGAACGATATCGAGAGTGCAAGAAAGGACTTACTATCGCTCGTGAGCAGGGATGCGGGAGGTCTTGACGAGCCAAAAATCGCATCAGCAGCGATCGAATCGACTGCCGAGAATTATGTGGATAGCATCCTCTCGCCGATACTCTATTTTACAGTCTTTGGGCTTCCGGGCGCTCTTGTGTACAAGGCAGTGAACACGCTCGATTCGATGGTTGGATATAGAAACGAGCGGTTCTCTGCGATCGGTTTCGTATCTGCAAAGTTAGACGACATCGCCAACTGGATTCCGGCAAGGTTGTCTATTCTCTTCATTCTTCTGCCGTCCTTCCGGTTCAGTCCGGTGTCTGCGTTGCGGGTCTGTCTGCGTGACCACGCGCTTCCAGCGTCCCCTAACTCCGGATACCCGATGGCGATGGTTGCAGGCGCTCTCGGTTGCAGGCTTGAGAAGCCCGGGAGTTACGTGCTCGGGCGCGAATATCCGGATCCGTCACCGCACAATATTCTTCAGGCGAACTGGGTTGTCATGCTCGCCTCATTTCTTCTGATTGCGGTGGCGGTTGTGGCGGTTGCGGTTATCCTACCAAGCAACAGCTACTCAGGTATCGGCACAGCTTATTCGATATGCGGATGACAATGCCCTTTGCTTCGAGAAAGAAGTTGAAGCCAGAGCATTTGGGGAATAACTGAGGCGGCGTATGGGCAAAGTCGGACTTGTGATATCTGAGAGAATTGAGTAAGTGTATCAAGTTCGGACGATGTCCCTGCACGGGAGCGAAGCGATACGGTTTTAAGTGCGAAACATTCGACAACCTCGGGGTTTACACACTTCTGCGATACAACCAGAAAAGGCAAGTTCAAGCTTGGACGAAAGACCTCGCGCAAGAAGTTCAGGCAGAAGGTGGCGGACATGAACGCATGGCTGAAAAGTATCCGAAATCGTCTTGAACTGGGTAAATGGTGGAAATTATTGGAACTAAAGTTGATCGGACACTATCGCTATTTGATGTTTGTGATATGTTATGAAATTTGGGAAACTACCAAATTTCGGCATATCCTCCGATAATCATTGCTACCTCATTTTGTGGTAATCACTTAGAAGCCAGCCCCAGTATATGATTGTGGTTATCAGTGCGATCGTCACCCCGATTGCCACAAGTGCCACATGCCAGTACGCATATTTAAAAGCAAGATCAGTCGCCACTGCACTCAACAATCTCATCTGGATGCCGATGAAAAGAAAGAGCGACGCAGCATAATACGAAATATAATACGGTCGTATGCGCAGAGCTTCACCAAGTTCCTCGCTGAACCGTGCAAGCACATAGAATACAACCATAAGCGCAACGACCACGACCGCCCACGCGATGGCAGGGATCGGGATCATTTCTCAACCCCCATCATAATATTGTACAGCATAATTGTAAGAATGATCAGAAGCACCGCTCCGAGACCGGCGAGAACGACCCCGGCATAATCGAGTGCACACAATACTGCGGACGATAAAAACAATATCACAGGCACCAGGAACCAGTTATAATGGGTCTCCCTGCCAATCTTGAGCTGGTAGAACCTACCAATCGAAAATAGAAAAAACGTTATGGCGGACGCAAGGATCAAGGAATAGGCCTCGAGAACAATCCCGATATCCACTATAAAATCATCTCCTTCTTCCAAACACCTTATCAAATGCCTCTGCTCTCGTTAATGTCGGCACTCCACTGAATATGCCTTCGTACCTCTTGAATGATGGCTCATCGACCTTGACGGTCAGCCCCTGCTCTGTGATCTCGGTTTCATGGATGCCCGCGTCATGCGCACTCCCGCGCATCTTCAAGACCGAGATCGCCCTTAAGAGTTCCGATGCAATCTCAACATACCGAAGCGTGATAACGGTGTCTGTGACATGCGAGACGCCGCCTTCAGTGATCTTCGTCGAGCCGAGGAGGTCTCTTGTCTCATTTGTGAAGACCATCGTGATGTTTCTCGATTTGAGATACCTCGACGATTTCCGGATGTACTCGACACCATCCCCATCCGGTGAGAAGTCGCCAAATCCATTGATCGAATCTATCAGGACTCTTTCGACACCAAACTCCGTAATGCAATCATGCATCCGGAGCAGGCTCTCTCCAGCATACACATCCTCGTGAGCTGGATACTGGATGTGCAGCATATCATCCTCTTCAAGAGACTTGATGTCCCATCCGAAGGATGCTGCGTTCCTTCGCAGTTGTGCTGCGTTCTCTTCAAAAGTAACGATCAGCCCCGGCTCTCCCTTGCGTGCACCCTCGAGGATGAAGTGCATGCCGGTTGTCGTTTTGCCTGTGCCGCTCGGACCTGTAAGAAGCGTGGTCGTCCCGTGAATCAGTCCGCCGCTTAGCAACTGATCGAGTCCCGGGATGCCTGTGCTTACGCGTATATTCGTCGCGGTCGCACCATCTGTCATTGGCGGATCCGGGTATGTGGCGATACCTTCGCTCGTGATCCGGTACACATGTTTCCCGCTCGCATAATCCTGCCCACGCATCTTTAAGACATCAAGATACCTCACACGACACCCCTTTCTCAGTTCATTGGACAGGTAAATGATCGCGTCCGCAACATAACTGATCGGGCTTGTCGCTACGCCCCCCTCGGTAAACTCGCCAGTGACCAGTACAAGGGAATTCCATCCTTTCATTCCTACGAATAGATCAAAATAAAACTGTCTGCGTTCGCTATCGCTTAAAGACAGATCCATCGTCGTAATCGGGTCGATAGCGATCCGGTCGGGGTGTATCGCCTCCACATTCTCATCGATGATGTCTATCAGATCATACGTCTTGTTCTTCATGATCTCATGACTCAGATCGAAGTAGATGAGATTCTCATCCTCATAGAGCGACTGGTCATAGAAACTGAAGTTTGCCATGTATCCGCTGAGCATCGCAATCGGCTCGGATATGGCTGAAAAATAAAGGCAGGTCTCACTATTCTTTGCTGCGGCGAAGAGGGATTGAATCGCAAATGTCGTCTTACCAGTGCCAGCCGTGCCAGCGATCAACACTGTAGATGGACGCGTAAACCCTTTATCAAGTATTTGATCCATTCCCGGGATGCCGGTTGGAACTTGTTTCATAAAATCACCTATCTTCGTGGAAACATGACGTCACACTAACATCCATGACATCTTACTTATTACTAACCACCAGAAAAATTTCTCCCGGATCAAAAAAATTCTTGGTCAGAGAAAAACCCCGTACCACCAGCCGGAAGTTCACGCTGCAGATCATCATCATTCATACCCTTCAGTATATGAACATTTCGGAGACGATTGTGAACTTACCGGGTTCTATGGTGCGTATAATCAGGCTGGACTACGGTCTTGCAGGTCCGGCATCCGCATACCCCTGCCGCTGCCCGGTTCCTGCCTCTCTTTCGAGTGCTTCGGGCTTGAAGATAAGTTTGATCACGTTTAATGCATGTTCCATAGAACGGGCTTCCGAGAGCGATGCAAGTTCACGATCACTCACAGCTTCATCCTCGTGTACGAAGACCTCGATTATGTGCGTGTTCGTCATCAACTGCGCCATAATGATCCCCTGCGATGCCTCGTGTGCGCAGACCTTGTCCTTCGGGTCTCCCCCCGGCATCCCAAACGCCATCACGATATCGCACGAGCGCAC
Organism: Methanosarcinales archaeon; assembly: GCA_003661105.1. Taxonomy (GTDB): domain Archaea; phylum Halobacteriota; class Methanosarcinia; order Methanosarcinales; family Methanogasteraceae; genus Methanogaster_A. The sequence continues at coordinate 9,770 of QMVM01000033.1, forward strand.
CTCTATCAGTCTCTTGCACGCAACAGGAAGGTCTTTGATCCCGGGAACGGTGTAGCGCTCGATCTTTACTGATGCGTTCCTCTTCAGTTCCGATATCGCAGGTTCTGCCATATCCACACGTGCGAATGTTGTGTCAGCGATTCCTATAGTTATGGTCGTCATGGTCCGGTCTCTCAAACTGCAATCGTGCCTCTGTATATTCAAATTTGGATTGGTGACATAAAAACATATCCGGCAACTATGGGCTGCCAACTGCCCCGGTGCTCTGATTCGGTTGTGTGTTTTCAGATATTCGAAACTGATGCCATCCACGAGCGTTTGATTGGCATCATAACAACTCGCTAAACTCCTCAACAGTTATTTCAGCATCTCTTACCAGCTTTCTTAATAGTCCTTTACCAAGCACCTCGTGTTTAGGAATCGTCAGTGGCTTCTTATTTCTGTCAGACTCGTGCCACATACGAATATGACTTCCTTTTTGCCTTACTATCACATAACCAAGCTTTTCAAAGCATTTAACTGCCTTTTCTCCAGAAATAATAGGCAGTTTGCTCATATCTCTGCTGACACAACGTGGTAACTGAACTCCTGAATTGCATCAAGATGTTCTATAATTTCTTCCTTCTGCTCCTCAAGACACAGTTCAATCACTTCGTGTATGTTTTTTAACGCTTCGTCTATTGTTTGTCCCTGAGTATAACACCCTCGGAGAATGGGGCATTCTACCACAAAAAAACCATCCTCGTCCTTCTCTACAAGAACAGGGAGCTGAACTTTTTTAGTCCCTATCATTTTCTATCACCGTTTTCAATGTTTCTTTTCCTTCTTAAACAGTTCCATTTCATAACGAGTTGTGGTGCATCATTGGCTTGTTTGCTTCCCCGCGACTTTTATTATTACAGAGATCACAAGTAACAACAATGCTCTAATCAAGTCTGTTTTTAACTATCTTCGCAATTCTTATGGCTTCTTTTGCGCTTTTATCCTTCTCATCATTCACTTCTATACCTACCATATAATTTTTATAAATAAAATTTAATACAATTGTTTCCACATCCTGTCCTGATGGTAGTGACACATAATAAGAAGCATCGCCTATATTCGGATTGCCCATAACACTAAGACCGGATTCCTTAAATTCTTGCGGATGTTGATTGATCTGATCGTTATATTCATCCCGCTGTTCGTCCCAGCCTTCGGAAAGAACTTCAAAACCCGAATTTGAATCGAATTTTGTAAGAACGACTTCTACGCGTCGTCCCGATTCATCTTCCCACTTCGACTGTTGCCCAGCATTACGCATGCCCAGCGGCAAAACGTTTTGATATTGGGCGTTTTGATATGACTGAGGAGTGTCAATGTTATTTAAATCAAATGCAGCGCTTTTCGAGACTGCTATAAAATAATAATCTGTTAGAGTAAGTCCCGGAACATCGCTTGGTTGCATTATCAAATCAGGAACCTGGGTATTAGATTCATGACTGATCTGCGAACTCGTTGGAGTTTCAGTATCTGTTTTCTCTTCGCCTATACACCCTGTAATAAACATGATGCTCACAATTAAAATACAGGTCAGCAACAATTTCTTCATGAGTCGTCTTTCAACAGAGCTTTTTATTCCAATTTTCGTTTCATTCACTTTTTTTGTCTATGTCACCGAACCCCGTACTCGCGTCCAGAGCCCATACATGGCGTTTTCACATCATCTTCGCCGCTGCTTTGATGGCGCTTCGCAGATCGCACGTGACAGATCAAGAACAATGTTGCACGCCGATCACGGCGGAGCTCTCCTCATTCCATGCACGATAAATCAGAACTTGCCTTACATAAATCCCCTCATGAGTGGGATTGTGCAAACACCGCGACGGCGTGATAGCCCTATATCGCGGACGGTTCACCGTGCAATCGCGATTGTGACCCTGCCGTACTTTCGCTTCTCAAGTACCAGCTTCTTTTCGTCAGAGAGCGCGAGTGCAGACGGTTCTGCCACGCCAACAAGATTGAACCTCTTTGCCTCGGACGGGGAGGGTGGCTCATAAGTGTTGATCGTCTCATCGTCAAGGAATACGATCTCGCGCCCGAGCGATCTTACCGCCTCCTTGATGCCCGCCTCGTTCTCTTTGAGCCGCGAGGATGCAAATATCCGCACAGCACCGATTTCGATCTCTGCATCACGGAGCGCAGACTCGATGGCATCAGAGACCTCATCGCTGGTAACGCCGCGCCTTGATCCGATTCCGATGATCATACCCCTCATAACACTCACTCATGCCGCAGCGCGTCCACCGGATCCATCTGCGATGCGGACCGGGACGGCATGAATCCGGCGAGAACCCCGATCGAGAATGAGAAGAGGAGCGCGAACACGGTAAGTTCCCACGAGATCCATGCATGTAAGAGACCGACCCCCATCTCCTTTCCGATAATCTCCACCATGATTGCCATCCCGAAACCGAGCACGATCCCGATCAACCCCCCGATTACCCCAATCAGACCGGATTCGACCAAAAAAAGCATCAATATCGTATTGTTCTCGGCGCCGAGTGCTTTGTATATCCCGATCTCCCGCGTCCGTTCCACAACTGAGGTGTACATCGTATTCATGATCCCGACACCACCAACGAGAAGCGATATCGCGCCAATCCC
>QMVM01000034.1 GCA_003661105.1 Methanosarcinales archaeon
CATCTGTTGGCGTCTGCGCAGCATTGTAATATCGGTCAAAGAATTCACCAAAGTGTCTTAGCGATTCTTGCGTAACTACATATTCATCAAGCTCGGTGTAGGCGCTGTCATCATCGTCCTGATCTACTTTAATAACTCCATTGATCTTTCTTCGAATGTCTTTGATGAACAGGTTTTCTATTTTCGGATTTGCCGACATTTTACCACCCCTCGTTTTTCAGCCTTCATCACTGATAAGTCGAAATGCACGATAATAGTTAGCGTCTTTGAACTTTCCAAAGAGGCTCAGTTCATGATTGTCGTATTTGCCGGGATAAAATGTTACCAGCGGAATATTGCCTAACACCGGTTGCAGATTATTGAGAATGGAATGGGAACGCACAAGTGGCCATACTTTACCCACCCCTATTAAGAACATTAACTGGATATCACCATTGGAAGCCATCTTTGACTGTATAGCTTTCTTGATGGTTTCATGTTTTAGCAGGATTTTGAGCTTTTTTAACAGTTCTTCAGAACCTTTGTCTTCTTCGAATTGAATGATTTTTTCCATAGACAGTTTATCTTCTAAAAGTTTGAGGCACATCTCGTATAAGTCGATCACAAGAATATTCACTGGCATATTATTGAGATTGGAAGCGATCCTATCGATTGTCCGTCTGACGAGCAACTCTTTTTCAGGCGGATAATCGAATATCCAGAATGGGACTTCGTTGCCAAGACCTTTCGCAGTCAAAAAGTCATCCTCCTGCACCTTTTCTTTCAGTAGCTCCAAACGCTTTTCGAATGTTATGGTAACTGCTTTAATAATGCATCAACCTCCTTATATCCGCTATTTATCATATCATCAACATGGTACATTAAACATTCTATAGGATATAGCGGTCAAGTTGACACGGCGTTGCCAACTCCGATTTTTCCGGATATTCGAGCCATGGGTAACAGATCGGTGACCCGAACAACAAAAACCCTCTCGCACATTCACCCACAATACAGCCGATACCTGGAAAGGGTCAATACATCGTTTACACTTCAAGTGCATATTATGTCCATAACATCGTTTACTAACATCGATATCGAGACCTTCTAGGATATTGCGGTGCGGTATGGCATCCGGATCGGTCTTCCTGTGCTTCCAGTCCTGACGAAGTGTTATGACGCATCAGGAAGATTTTCGCCCCTCTCCGAATGTGTTCCGGATCTGTCCATTGTTCTTGTTCCCACAACTTATCCCCGAAATCCCATTAAAGTCTTCTATTTTACCGTTCATCCATGGCTTGCTTGGTGTGATAAATACGGGTTCGACACCGAGATGGAGGCAAAACCGCACGACACGGCTGAAATGCCTTGAATGTATTAAATCACCGATGAAAGAAGCGTCATTGTCCATCCGAAGATAATTCGGAACCGCATTTTTAGTCCAGCAATCGAGCAAGAACTCGATCACGTTATCCATAGTCTGGCCTGCATATTGCCGGATGTGTGCCTTGCTGCTAACAACATCAATCAAATTCAGGGACGCTGGTCCGCCCGTAGCCTTTGATGTGTCACGGTCCCACAAAGTCCATCTGATGGATATCGTTAGCTTTAGTAGGGTTTGGCAGGGTGTAGCGTTTCTTAGACTTGCATCTGGTGTGTTGCTTCCGATAACAATGGACGAACCCGGTTCATCTGCCCTGGTAACCGCATTGGGCGCCACGAACACATCATCTCCGATTACCACACTTCCAACTATGACAGCGGTTTTGAATATCCATTCGCTCCTGCTTATCGCTGGCATCTGTTTATGTGGATTTTTCATCTGCATCCGGATCACCTGTACTTGTTTAGTGTCTGTATTCCAGTATTCATTTCCATACACGTAATCGTTGTCTCGTCTGATCTCTATGGTCAAATCCATTCGAATACAGGAAATCAATGAACTGTAGCGTGTCTTTCCCGAAACTAAGATCCGGAGACGCGCCAATTCGAATCATCTCGCACCGCCTGCCGCATACAGATGTCCCCGCCCACAATCGTGTGTGTGACAACCGGAAGCTCCATCCGTTCCGGGACAACCAGCAGATCTGCCCGTTTCCCGATCTCGATTGACCCGATCATATCGCCCATGCCCACCGCCTCTGCCGGGTTTTGGGTGATTAGATTAACAGCACCGGGTAGCGTCAGAACTCCCCGTTTCCACAGGATGAATGCAGAGTAGAGCATGGACCCGGGGTTATAATCCGAGCAGAGAAGATCAACAAGACCGGCATCGATCGCCTCACTGGAACTGAGGTTGCCAGACGTTGACCTGCCGAGAACCACATTTGGTGCGCCCATGCTGATGGTCATGCCAAGTTCACGCCCCCTCTTTGCTGCGTCAAGCGTTATCGGAAACTCAGAGATGCGGGCACCGATGCTGTGAACCAGTTCCACCTTCTCCGGGCTGTCGTCATCATGCGATGCGATAGATATCCCTCTCGCATGAGCAAAATCTGCAACTTCCCGCATATTCTGCAATAGCTCGCCCGCATAACCGGATTTCTTTCTGACGATCCGATCGATCTCATCGTCGTTTAATCCGTATATCCTCTTGTGATACTCCCGGTAACGCGTATGGTCTGTAAACTGTCCCTGTCCCGGCGTATGATCCATCAATGAGACGAGTTTGACAAGCGGACTCTTGATAGCCTCAAACACGTCTTTCAGATCGCCGCTGATCTCACATCTGACATGCGCAAAGTGATGCGTCAGAAACTCATCCTCAAGACGTGCCATCGTCTCCACGATCTCTTTTGAAGTGCCAACATGCCTGCTTTTGAGTTCATCCTCGAAGTATGCGATTGCATGTAATTTCGTTGTGATTCCCATGCTCGCGTTTCGCCGGTCCAGATGCAGGAGTGCAAAGTCAACAGGAAACTTTGCGGACGGTCTTGGCGAGATTGCGGTCTCAAGATCATCCCCGTGAATATCAACGATCCCTGGCAGCACATATCCACGGTTTGCATCGATCACGTCACCGGATTTTGATGAATTCTCCAGAATGTCTGTTATTATCCCATCAGCGATCTCGATTGTGCCGTTTTCAATTACGCGATCCGGCGTTACTATCCGTCCATTGATTATCTTCGTGTCAATCACCCCGGTCACCTACAATCTCCTCTGGCGTACCGATTCCGACCATCCGGTTATCTTTCATCACGACGACCCTGTCAGCCAGCTCCCTCACCACAGAAAGGTCGTGGAAGATACCGATCATCGTGGTCCCATGGTTTACCGCCCTTAACATCTCGACAACAACCGCTGTTGACGCGGGATCGAGCGCTGATGTGGGCTCATCCAGCAGCAGCAGTCGCGGGGCTCTGATCAACGCTCTTGCGATATTCACACGCTGGCGCTCGCCGCCGCTGAACGTGGAAGGATATGCATCCCACAGGTCCTCAAGGATCCGCAGCCGGGAAAGATACCCTGATGCCGCGTCCCTCGCATCATCAATCCCAATTCCACGCTGAAGCAATGGTTCTGCGATCACATCTAGCGCAATTGTCCTTGGAACCGCCTGCAAAAGCTGTGATACATATCCAATCTCGTTTCTTCGCAAGCGGAGGATTTCATGATCCGATGCAGTGGTGAGATCAATTGTGTTATCAGAATCCCTGCGATACAACATCGATCCGCTATCAGCGAGGTATGTCCGGTACATGCATTTCAGAAGCGAGGATTTCCCGGAGCCGCTGCTTCCGATGATTGCCAGAAACTCGCCGCGTTTCACGCTGAAACTGACATCTTCAAATCCTTTTATCTCTTTTCCGCCAAGAACGTGCACGTTGAATGTCTTGTTCAGATCAAAAATCTCTAAATGGTTATCTGTCAGATAATCACCTCATAAGACCGAATTTACCAGCAACTGGGTGTATTCGTGCTGCGGGTCCTCCAGTATCTGGTCAGTAAGCCCCATCTCCACGATGCGCCCATCCTTAAGCACAATCGTGCGCTCGGAAAGGAGTTTAATCACACCAAGATCGTGTGTGATCAGGATCATCGCGGCATTCGTGCTTCTCCTGATCTCTTTTATCAGATCCAGAATCCGTGCCTGCACCGAGACATCAAGTCCGGTGGTCAGTTCGTCAAGGAGCAACACATCGGGATCGTTTGCCAGCGCCTTTGCGATCTGCACCCGCTGCTGCATTCCGCCGCTGAAGTTACGCGGAGCCTCATCCATGCGCTCGAGCGGAATTTCGGTGCGCTTGAGAAGTTTCCCGCCACGGTCGCGAATCTTTTCGACGTTCTGCCAGCCTGCAGCAAGCAACTTCTCTGCGATATTTCCGCCGGCGGTGACATCGAGTCGGAGCCCCATCTGCGGGTTCTGGTAGACCATGCCAAGATGCAGGTTCCTGACAGCCCGCTTTCTCTGGGAATTTAGCAGGAAGATGTTTTCGTTGCCAGAGTCGTTGCCAGAGCAGCGCAGATATGCCGCGCCTCCGGTCGGCTCCATATCAAAATGGAGGCAGCGCACGATCGTACTCTTGCCTGAGCCGCTCTCGCCAACGATTCCAAGTATCTCACCAGGCATCACGTCAAACGTTATGTCTGCACATGCAACAACCGAGCCGCAGACCGGGCATACATTCCTGCTGTGATCAGGACCTGTGTTTTCGATGCATTTCCGGCATCCGCTGCCATAGATCTTGGTCAGGTTATTCACCTCCAGTGCCGGTGCCGGATTCATGCGCAACCTCTCTGTACCTGCCGACACAGATCAAAAATCAGTAAAATCTGTGCAAATCTGTGGCTAAAATGCGTTTTTTTAAGCCACTGATTAACACTGGTTAACACAGATTCGGGGGCGCTGCGCCATATCTTATTAAACATCTTCACCTCTCTGTCGTTTTTCGCAAAAACTCGTATCCGAACAGATATACCTCGCATTCCCAGTCGCATCATCGATGATCTCATCCAGAAACGTATCAGAACTCCCGCACCGCTCGCAGACCTTCCCGCCAAAGTCCTCGGTCTCAAACCGGTAGTCCTCGAATTCGAGCGGCTCAACTGCGGTGTGCGGCGGAATTGCATATATCCGCTTCTCCCTTCCTGCGCAGAAGAGGTGGATCACAGGCGATTTATGCAATCGCGGCACGTCCCATCTCGGAATCGGGCTTGGATCCATTAGATGTCTACCGTTTACCAGACACGGGTATCTTGCACCGATCGTGATTTTACCGTGCTTAACAATGTCCTCGTACAGATGCAGCCACATCCCGCTGTAATCATGCTCTGCATGCATCCTCCGCGTCACCTGCTCGGAGGGCTCAATCGTTCGGAGGGGCTCAGGAAACGGCACCTGTAAGACCGCGATCTGATCCCCGGTAAGCGGCTCTTCAGGGATGCGGTGCCTTGTCTGGATGATTGTCGCTCGTCCGGTGTCGCTCGTCGTTCCAACCCCGGTCATACGCGAGACAAGATTGCGGATATTAACTGCATTGACGCTCTCATCGCTGCCCTGATCGATCACCTTCAGGACATCGGACTTTCCGATGATCGAAAGCGTGATCTGCAATCCGCCTGTGCCCCATCCCTTTGCAAGCGGCATCTCCCGTGAGCCAAACGGCACCTGATAGCCAGGAATTGCTACGGCTTTCAATATCTTTCGCCGGATCTCCCTCTTTGTGAACTCGTCGAGAAACGCGAAGTTGTAGCCTTCCAAAGCTCCCGAATCGGTTCCCGCAAGATTTGATAGTTCAGTCAACATCATACCACTTCCAGTGGTTTTCAGAATCAACAAAAATCAGTGAAATCTGTGTAAATCGGTGGCTAAAATTCGTTTTTTTAAGCCACAGATTAACACTGATTAACACAGATTCAAAGACTCTGCATTGTGCTAATTCAGTCATCCGAAACCTCCCCCGCCCCCTCGCTCCTAACAGCCCTGATCCGGTCCAGACTCGACTGGAATGTGACATAGTGCGGCAGTTTCAGGTGTTCCACGAAACCCATGGCATCGATGCCATCGATATGGTACAGAACAAACTCCTGATCCTCAGCAGGCGTTTTTGGTTCGGATACTCTCATGGTTCCGTCGAGTATCGACATTGAGATCGCCTTCTTCTCATTCTGCCCGAATACCAGCCCATATCCAAGAGAGAACCTATTATTCACTGTTATTTCGGTAGCACCAACTCCCGAGAGTATCCCTTCGCACTCTGTTACCTGCACATCGCCAACGCTCACATCGTTTCCAGTGTAGGGATGCTTTATGCAAAGCGAGACATGCCCGACCCGAAGTTCGGCTATCGTCGGATGTACAGAGCCATAGCCGCGAAGCGAACTGTATGCGAGCGCAAGCATAGCACCGGTCTCACCTCGTGCGAGTGTTTGCAGGCGTGCGGAACGCGGGGCAGGAAACTTGATAGACTCCCTTGTTATGTCATACGGTTCATCGCGGGCATCATCGCTGGTTTCATCGTCAGCAAATGCATCTTCGAGCAAGCCATTGTCTCTCAAAAGATCTGACACCTTCTTAAATTTCGGAATATCGGATTTTTCCGCTCCAAATTCCTGATCAGCATCAGCATCAGTGTCACCCATCACACCCATTCCCCCGAAATCGAGGAGGTGTTCTGTATAATCGATCGACGGACCAAGGATCTGCCCGCCCGGTATCTCCTTAAACGCAGATGATATCCTGCGCAGCACGAACATGTCTCCCGTATCTGAAATTTCAGAGTACCCGATCCGGGGGAGTGTTGACCGGTATGCACGGATCAGAAACGAGGCAGCGACTAAATCACCATCTGACTGCCGGATCGCAAGAGCTGCAAGCTCTGGTGCATAGAGTCCGCCTTCGCCCATCACCTGATCAACAGAAAGCCGAAGCCTCCCCCTGATCTGCGGGACTTCTACAGGAGGTGCGCTGCGAAGCGAATCAACGAGTTTGCCCGCGTTCTTTATCGCTTCGCTTCCACCTTTGACAAGTACATAACCCAAGTTATATCACCTTCACAGTGGTTGATCTGGGGATGCACGCTATCCTGCCCGCGTTATCCGAGAATATTAGATCAAGACCAAGCGGATAATCCTGCATCATAAGAACATTCTCAATTTCATTCTGTTCGATTCCTCTTGCACCGATCATGCATTTATCTGCAATGCCGGGTCCTGAAAGTTTAAGCAAGACATCCCCTCCGCCATCTCCGATCGAATCGGTGTCATAGATAACAGTTGCACCCTCATCGGGATATTCGAGCGTGCCTACCCTTGCGCCCCGTATCAAGCCATGAGAAGAGCCTCCATAGACCAGTACAAAGTCAGAATTCTCGAGTCTCGACTCTTTGCTCCAGGTATTCGTTTTTAGATACTCGGTTACCTGAGTCTGAGCCCCGCCCATAACACAGAAACTCACCTCATGATCCAGAAGTGTCATGAGCAGGAGCAGAGGATGCATGTTTGCGGCAGGGGTTTTGATCCTGATATCAGGAAGCGTGATGATGCGACCGGGATTTGCCATGGCATCGAGAAGAGACCGAAAGATCCTCTGGGTGTCAAATATCACATCGAATGCCGGGTCCCTCACGCCATCACCTCGAAATCCACTTTTGTGGTCGCAACCTTCGCCCAAGTCTTCTGCAACTCTTCTTTAATCCGCACTTCCTCGCTTCTTAGCAGATCAACGATCTCTGGCGCGAGGGTGTGCCCCGATTCGACCGCGGCATCCAGAATCGCACCTGCGAGCGCAGTTTCCGGATCCCTTCCCATAATCATAGCATAACCCAGTTCACTGTCAATCCTGACCTCTGCCTCGGTTACCATCACCTCGCCTAAGTTAAAGACGCATTTCTCGGCAGTATCCCTAAAACGCATCATGATCATGCCGCCCACCGGTTTCTTGATCACCTCAACAGCGGTAGCGGTATCCGCAAGTATTCGCTCAGCGATCTCGCAGATCCGTTCGCTGTTGGCACGTGCGATCAATTCAAATCGCTTATCCCTGTTCATTTCAGAACCTCTTCTCCGATTACGTGCGCTCTGATGGAATTGGACGCCCATTCAGAAAGCATAACTACAATAAATATTATAATAAGTATTGTTAGCATCTCATGGTATCGAAACAGCCTCATCGCCATGATCAGTTCAAACCCGATGCCGCCTGCACCGACAAGCCCGAGCACGATAGACGACCTGACATTGATATCGAACCGATAAAGCGTGGATGCAACAAACGAAGGCGTAACCTGCGGAATCACCGCATAATGTACCGCTTGCAGTTTGCCTGCTCCAACCGCCTCGACAGCTTCAACAGGTCCCGGATCTACCTCCTCAATCGCCTCGGCATACAGTTTTCCGAGCATTCCAACCGAATGAATCGCGAGTGCGAGGATACCTGGAACCGGACCCAAGCCCACCGCTGACACAAAGATGAGTGCAAAGACGATATCAGGTACAGTCCGTGTAAACGCGATAATGCTCCTCGCAAACACCTTCACAGGTTTTGACGGTGTGATGTTGTTTGCTGCAAGCAATGCGACCGGCATAGACAATGCAACCGCAAAAACAGTTCCCAAAAACGCCATCTGTATCGTCTCTATGGCAGGCGATATCAACGGCACAAATGTATCCCATGCAGGCGGGAACATGCACCCGATGAAGTTGCTGAGGTTTGGAACCCCCGCGATCAGATCTCTTATGGAAAACCCAGTTCTTATTACACTCCAGATAAAAAATAAAAGAAACAGAACAGGTACGGCGTACCTATTCTTAAGCATCGTTACTCCCATAGATAGTCTCGAAATCATCATCTGAAAGTCCTGCATCGCCGTCATAGACGATGACGCCGTCCCGGACCCCGAGAACCCGTGTGGCATACTTTCTTGCAAGTTCTGGCTGGTGCAAGACAGCAAGCGCACTGATGCCATTGTCGACCGAGATCGATCTTAAATGCTCCATCACAACCTCTGCTGTCGTCGGATCGAGGTTTGCGACAGGCTCATCAGCAAGTAACAGGCACGGGTCCTGCACAATCGACCTGGCTATCGCAACACGCTGCTGTTCTCCGCCGCTCAAGGTTCCTGCCCTGCGGTCTGCCAGATCCGATATCCCAACACGGTTCAAAGCTCTATGCGCCATCTCGATGTCGTCGTCTTCGAATCTGCGCATCAGACTCCGGACCATGCTGATTCTTCCGAGTTTGCCGATCAACACATTTTCGATGACCGACCGCCTCTTTACGAGGTTGAAACTCTGGAATATCATGCCAATCCGCCGCCTTACCTCTTTGATCTCGCTGGCATTGCTCTGTGTTATATTCAGTGGAGTCCCATTGTCGGTAAGCACTATTTCTCCACCATCTGGCGTTGTAAGACGATTTATACACCGAAGAAGTATCGTTTTTCCAGTTCCGCTGAGTCCGAGTATCGCCACGAACTCACCCTCGCCAACACTGAAATTTATGTCTCGTAAAAGCAGCTTCCCGCCAGGGAGTCTCTTTGAGAGATGATCTACCGTTAACATGTAACTCCAATTCCCTGTTTCAGATATATCCGAGCGACTTTCCGATTACACGCACGTATTCGTACGTGCTGTCATCGATCGCCACATACATTTCGTTCTTCTCCCATTTGCTCTCAAACGCCTTCATCACCTCCGGATCCTTCTCAGGCATATCAACAAACGCCTGCTGGATCCGCTTCTTCAGTGCCGGATCAAGATCGCCCCTCACTGCGATAGGTGACTTCGGGATCGGGTCAGATGTCCAGATCACGATGAGATCGTCAGGAGTTGCCGCACCGCTCTCGATTAAGCGGTTGTATCCGATGTCATATATCGCACCCGCGTCCACATTCCCGGATTTCACGGCAAGACCTGATGCGTCGTGCCCGCCAGCAAACATGCATGTTTTGAAGTCAGTATCGGGATCGACCCCCACCGAGAGGAGATATCCCCTTGGAATCAAGTTTCCTGATGTTGATGCAGGATCAACGAATGAAAACGTGATCTCACTTGAGTTGTTCAGCAGGTCCTCGATGCAGGTTATTCCGGAATCAGGATGCGTGACGATGCAACTGTGGTATGTTGCAACATCTCCTGCCTCTGTGCCACCAGTGACGATTGCTTCTGCCTCCGCCTGTTCCGCGGCTAATACGTACGAAAAAGGACCGAAGAATGCGACATCGATCTTGTCTGCGCGCATAGCCTCAATAACCGATGTATAATCTGTGGCTGTGAACGTCTCGATCTTCATTCCGAGTTCGGTTTCCAGATACTCCTGCACCGGACCGAACTTCTTTAACATCTCGATCTGATCCTCTGTCGGGATGAGCCCGATTTTAAGTGTCCCTACTGTCTCTTCATCAGATGGTTTCGCTTTCGAATCGAGACACCCTGATGACGCTACACACAATGCGACCAGCATGGCAAGTGCCACACCGATTCCAAATCTCTTTACCAAAGTTTTGTTCATTTAGTTATCCTTTTCGGTTATCCGAGTCGTATCAACAACCAGTTCCTGATCGCCGCTGGGGCGCACGTGGTATATCCGCAGATCCCCATCATCGATCTCGATTAAGTTGTAGCAATGCGTCGTCCTCGCCAGGATCTTGTTTGAACATGCAGTCCCTGCATTCACGACAAACATATCATTCAGCCGCCAGACCCAGGGCACATGCCTGTGTCCGCAGAGCACGAGATTAACGCCGCAACTGTCGAGCAGTTCAAGCACATCGCCCGAATCCACAAGAATCTCCTCCTCCCTGCCGGTCATCGGAACCGGGATCAGGTGATGGTGGAGCGCGAAGACCTTGAAATCGTCCGTCTCAAAACTCTTCGCAATCCAGTCATACATCTCTCTGCCGACGTGCCCGTCATCGATGTCGGGCTGGGACGAATCCACCCCGACGATCGTGACGCCGGAAGATGCGTGGCACGAAGACCGTGCTCCGAAGAGATCTTCGAATAGCAGGTACCCGACGCTTCTTGAGTCGTGATTTCCGGGAACAATCACCTTGTTTTCGCAATCGATCCGGTCAATCAACTCTTTTGCACCTGCAAACTCCGGATAATAGCCATTCTGAGTCAAGTCCCCTGTGACGACCACGATATCCGGAGCGATCTCGTTGATGCTGTCTACCACTCTTCCTGCAACATCAGGAAGAAAGTGAGCGTCTGATACGTGGATATCCGAAAGATGCACGATCCGCATCATACAAGTCACCCCGAGACCGGTATGAAGTGCACCTCAGAAACGATTTCCTGCCCCTTTTCTGAGAGTACGAAGTCGATGAACGCCTGCTCATCCGCGTCCGGAGCCCCGTCTGTGATCATCCATAGCGTCCTTGAGATCGCATAATCTTCGCTTCGGATATTCTCGATTGTAGGCTCGGTGCCATCGAGGCTAACCGCCCTGATATCGGAGTTGACATACCCAAGAGACAGAAATCCGATGGCATGTTCATTCCCGGCAACGGTCGTCCGCGTCTTGCCATTTGAGTCCTGGATGATCGCATTGGCAGTGATCTCCTCTTTGGTGGGTGCAAGAACCACCTGCTCGAAACAATCCCTTGTCCCTGAACCTTCCTCTCTGGAGACCACCATGATCTCTGCGTCCTCGCCGCCTACATCCTTCCAGTTCGTGGTCTTGCCGGTGTAGATGCCCTTGAGCTGTTCTATCGTGAGATCGCTGACCCGGTTGGAGGGGTGGATGACGATGGCTACGCCATCCTTTGCAATACCATGCGTCACAAGATCGGGGTAGCTCGCCTTCTCAGAGTCCAACATGTCGCGGGATGCGTCTCCGATGTTTACAGTGCCGTCAGCAGCCGCCTTTACACCATGCGAAGAGCCACCTCCGGATACATAGATCAGACTGCCCGGATTATTCGCCATAAATACGCGTGCGCACTCCTCTGCTATCGGAAGAACCGTTGTCGATCCTGCGACTTGAAGTTTCATTGCGTGTTCCTGTGTGCCGGCATCTTTGTTGTCGATACAACCTGATCCAAGCAGTGATGCCGTGATTACTGCGATCAGGAGCGTTGCCACGACCGTACGTGACAAAAATCTTCGTGTCCTGTGTGGTTTTTCCATTGGTATATCACCGCGGTAGTGTGCGCAACCGCTGTATATATAGTTTTTCCCAAGAAATATATAGATATTATATACATTACATAGCTTGTACATATGGCACGGATTCCGTTAAGAAAATTTATTGCAACTAACTATTCGGATATGCGAAGTTTTTGCGAAGCAAAAATTTAGGGTGCAGCCGTGCAGTGACGTGGACGCTGTGAGTCCGGCAAATTATTATCCGTGCGACCCAAAATCGGAATCTTTTTATTATTTTCTGATAACGTCGGATTGTCTTACGCAACCACAACTACCATAATGGAGAACTATCGGTCTGAAAAGTGGTTTACACCGCTAATCTGTGTCCATCTGCGTTAATC
>QMVM01000035.1 GCA_003661105.1 Methanosarcinales archaeon
ATGGAGAACTATCGGTCTGAAAAGTGGTTTACACCGCTAATCTGTGTCCATCTGCGTTAATCTGTGGCTGATACTATTTTAGCCACAGATTAACACCGATTTCACTGATTACACCCACACAATCATACCCGTATTTGTCGGGTTGGCGCCATGTTTTCAACCAACCAGAATAAATTAAAAAGTCTCTTCCATCTGAAAAAAGAGATTAAAACCGGTGTCGATGAAAGTGGTGAGGGCGGAGATAGCGGCGAATTGATTTTCGAGTTCAGCAAGTCTGGCTCAGAGCTAAAGTCATATACCATGGAGTTCGCAAGATCGCAAGAAGATATGGAAGTCTTTTCAGATCAAGAAATGGTTACGAACTGGCTCATGAAATTTAGATCGAAGAGTTCGGATCGTTTTATCGGTGAATTGCCCCAAAAAATTGAAAATGAACCTGATTGGTTAAAAGAAATACAAAAATCGATTCGTATCCGTTTCATAGAAACCCAACACTTGATCAGTTTCCCGGATTCGCGTAGTCGCCACAAATACGAGGAATCGCATCGCACGACTCCAACCGTTCTCAACTATTCCGAAGAACTGGCAAACGCGATTCAGAAAAAGCTTGCAGAGTACGCTGAACTGTCACAATCACTGGATAGAACGTTCCCTACAAGATTGGTCAAAGGGAACGGCCTATCTAAGCCAACAATAGATAAATTGAGAGACGATTTGAGCAAACTTGAGGAAAAACGTTCACGTCTGATAGTAGCCGGACTGCTGGACAGAGGCGAAGAGATTGACTTCAAGGAATTTCAAGAGATCGACGAGAGCAACATAAATGTTCTATCAGTCTATGTCCACGATGTCAAAGAGAAGTTGGAAGTCCTTGACGAATTGACTGACAAGATAGACCTTCTCGTAAACATCATCAACAGCAGATTTCTTTATAAGAAAATGTCGATCAGTAAAAAGGAAGGTTTCATCTTCGAAACGTCCGATGGACAAAGCATATCGCCGGCTGACCTCTCTTCAGGAGAACAACACGAATTGGTTTTGAATTATGAGTTATTGTTCAAAGTCAAGCCCAATTCCCTTATTCTCATCGATGAACCCGAATTATCCTTACATGTTATCTGGCAGCAGCAATTCCTCAGAGATTTGCAGGAGGTCATCAAACTCGCAGGATTCGATGTCCTGCTCGCCACTCACTCACCTGAAATAATCCATGATCGATGGGATCTGACAGTTGAATTGAGCGGATTCACTAAATGAGGCAAACCGTCTACAGCATCGTAAATACCGCCCGCATGATGTGTACCCAGTATACCGGAACAATCCTGATAGTCGAAGGCAGCACAGATGCACGGGTTTATGGGCGCCTTGTCAATGAGACCGAATGCAGGTTAATTCCTGCAACTGGCAAGGATAAGGCGATCAGTGCTCTGGAACTTCTTGAAAACAGCAGTTTTGGCGGAGTTCTGGCTATAGTTGATGCTGATTTCTGGAGACTCGATGGTATTGATTCCAACAGTTCAAACCTGCTTCTGACAGACAGCCACGATCTTGAGACGATGATTCTGCATTCGGATGCACTCGATAACGTTCTATCCGAGTTCGGATCAGCCAAGAAAATTGCGGAACTTGGCAAACCGATCCGAGATATCTTGTTGGAAAGTGGTTTGCTCGTTGAGTATCTACGCTGGCTTTCATCTCCCACGAAAGACAATCTATCCCTGAAATTTAAGAAATTGTCCTTTCATAAGTTCGTAGATGAACAAACATTGCGCGTGAGCATCGATAATTTGATTAGAGAGTTGAAAATCAATTCAGAGAACTCCACACTGGATGAGAATGCAACGAAACTTAAAATAATGGCATTGGGTGGAGCAGGACATGATATCTGGCAGGTCTGCTCAGGTCATGATCTGGTTCAAATTTTATCAATCGGTCTCAGAAATATATTCGGAAATTCCCGTGGGAAAAGTGTTGCCCTGGAAGTTGTGGATGGGATATTACGAGTTGCTTATGGCCATTCCCACTTCCGTTTGACCCGGCTTCACAACTCGATTAAAGACTGGGAAAAAGTAAATCCACCATTCAGGGTCTTGCATCCGATGCACGAGTGAGAACAGCTGCACGATTGGGAAGACTGTCTGCCAGACTCTCAGCAAGCTCCTCCCGCACCTCGCCGCTGTAATAGTCGATCCGTGCAGCGATTGTCAGTTTCGAAGCGAATCTCCGTGCGATCTTGCCGCGTAGGCGGCGTGGGGATGCATGGATAAGTGGGTGCTGGAAGATCACGCCGTGTTTTGGCGGAGCTGCCCCGCGCAGATGCTTAAACATTGCCCTGTTCGCACCGAGAATCTGCAAGCGGCTTGCAGGCATCCTGGCAAGTTTCCCAAGCCCGCCTGCTATACTGATCAAACGTGCAGCAAGCAGCCCGCCTGCGAGGTTTGTGAGGTTTGGCGCGATAAGGAGCGTCTCGTTCTGGATATACTCGATAAGGGTTCTGCGGCTCTCGTATATGCCGGTGAGATTCTGTGCAAGGGTGCGCATCGCATGCGGGATGTCGCGCCTCTTTAGAATTTCCTTAACCGCATCCTCTGATGGCAGGACCTCTTCATCATACATGGAATACCACTCGAAGAGATGCTCTGAAAGCAGATTCAATGCCGGACTTAAGTCATCAAGCATCTTTATTGCATGAATAATCTCCTCGTCCCCGCGTGCAGACCGCAAGACTTCTTCTCTTGCGAGCCGGATCGTCACCTCATGGAGTAATGCACGGTACTCGTCTTCAGAATTGACGATTCCTTTGCTGAAGACGAATGTGCGGATGTCTGTTAACGCCTCTAGCGTCGACGCCCGGGACGAAGAATTTTTCACGGGCGTTAACGGTTCTGCCGTCGATGCTTGTATCACCGGACCCAAGTCCCGGTCCAGTAACATAGAAACGATCGCAGCAGGACTTGTCATTTCAGTCCTTGATTGCGACCGGCTTCTTTGCCTCGCGTGTGAACATGATCGGCAGGACGTTTAGTACCCCTAAGAGGTCGCCTTCCTTGATCTCGCCAGTCTCCTGCCCGAGAATGTATGCGACCTTGATGCATCGATCCGTCTCGACAGGTGCGGCTCCGGCTCCGGATCCTACACGCACCACCGATACAAGCGCATGTGGGGAAAATGCGCACAGGAGCGCGAGCAGGTCATGTTGCAGTGTAATCTCCCTGATTCTGATCTTCTCAAACGCGCCTTTTGCTATCGTCATATCCTCATCTGCAACGACAATCTCCCATTTGGCGCGGGTTGCTATCGTAAACTCATAAGGTGATACTTCGACCTTGCTCCGTTCCAACCCCTGCTCTGCCGGGGATACGATCTGTATAGTTTGAGATTTCATGACTCCACATCTAACTGATGATATTATATAGCTATCCCAGTTGCATCTGGATCGAGTCGGGCCTCATGTCCATGAGCGACTGCAACCGGTGGTCGTCGCTTAACACATGGCATACGTTATCCTGAGGTGTGTCAAGCGTTATCTCCTTGGTCACGCCGTACCTTCCGCGGTTTACAACGATCGCATTCACGATTCCGAGCATATCGAGTTCGCTGATCAGTTCGGTGATCCGCCGCTGTGTCAGCACATCGATGTCGATCATGCCGCACATGCGCTTATATATCTGGTAGACCTCGCCTGTAGACATGATCCGCCTGCCAGATCTCCGGATCAATTCAGGGGCTTTGTCAAGGACCATGATGCTGTAGAGAACCAGTTTCGACTGGGTCGGAAGCGTCTTTATGACCTCTGCGACACGATCAAACTCGATCTTAGACTGCGCTCTCCTGACATGCATCTCCTGCACACCATGCACCTTTTCACGCTCTGCGAGTTCAGCAGATATCCGTAGCAGGTCGAGGGCTCTGCGCGCGTCACCGTTCTCCCTTGCAGCAAGGGCTGCGCAGAGTGAGATCACGCCCCCCTCGATCACGTCGCTTCGAAATGCCATCTCGGCACGTTGCTGCAGTACGTCCGCGAGTTGATCCGCGTTGTACGGCGGGAATATGAGTTCCTCCTCCCCCAGAGAACTCCTGACTCTCGGATCGAGAAATTCCGTGAACTTCAGGTCATTTGAAATCCCTATAAGACTGACCTTGGCATTTTCAAGTATAGAATTTATTCTTGACAGGTTATATAGCACATCATCGCCTTTTTTTATCAGTTTATCGACCTCATCCAGAATGATGACCACAACCCGTTTCTTGGAATCGATAGCGCTTTTGAATTCCGCAAATACTTGATCGGTGGGCCAGCCAGTCATCGGGATTCTTTTGCCGAAATGCCGCGCAAGTTCAGCGAGCAGACGGTACTGGGTATCGATAACACCACAATTATTGTACAGGACCTCACAGGGGATTCCGCGCTTATCACCTGCTTTCTCGATCTCTTTTCCGACATACGTAGTAACCGCGGTCTTACCGGTCCCGGTTTTGCCATAGATCAGGATGTTTGAAGGCGTATCGCCACGTAAAGCCACGATCAATATCTTAAGAAGGGCGTCTACCTCAGTATCTCGATGAGGGAGATAATCCGGGACATATGTGGAACGGAGCACGTCCCTATTCTTAAATATCGGTTTCGATTCCAGTAATTCATTGATAGCATCTGCTATGGGTGTTTTTTTCAATAAGCTCCCTCCCTGCCGAAAGGTTTGATACCTACCTTCGAGTACACCTTCTTAAGGATTGTGGATGTCTGATTTTATTTTAATAAAGTGAAAACTAAGGCGAGAGCCGTTTTCGGTCACGGGGGAACAAGACCACATCACGGATGTTTTCGATATGCAGCATGGTCATGACCAACCGCTCTGTTCCAAGACCCCATCCGGCGTGTGGAGGCATCCCGTACCGAAACGCCTTCAAATAAAAATCAAAACCGTCCGGATCGAGTCCGTGCGCCTTGATCGTCTCATGAAGAATTTTGCGTGAATGTATACGCTGTGAGCCCGACGCAAGTTCCATCCTTGGATGCATCAGATCGAATGATTTGCTGTAAACTGGCTTATCCTCATAAGGATGAGTGTAATACGGCTTGATCTCAGTAGGCCAATCCGTGAGGAAGTAATGCTCTCCGATAGCGTTTCCTACCGCGCGCTCGGCAGCCGTGCCAAAGTCCTCGCCCCACTCAATGGTGTGCCCCTCGGAAAGTGCGATCTCGAGCGCTTCGTCATAACTCACCCGCTTAAACGGAAGCTTCGGCACTGAAAGTTCAATTCCGAGTTCTTCCAGTTGTGGCACGCAGTCAACAGCTACCTGCGCGTACACATCGTGGACCAAACGCTCAAGAATCCCCATCACGTCGTGATGATCCATAAAACTCGCCTCGATATCGATCGAAGTAGCCTCATTCAGATGCCGCAGTGTGTCATGCTCCTCTGCCCGGAAGATTGCGCCGATCTCATAGACCCGGTCAAAGCCAGCCGACATCATGAGCTGTTTGTACAGTTGTGGACTCTGATTTAAGAACGCCTCCCTGTTAAAGTATGTAATCGGAAATAATGCCGTGCCGCCTTCGGTTGCAGCCGCAACCACCTTTGGCGTGTGAATCTCGATGAATCCCTCGTTTTCAAGGAAATTGCGCACTGCCTTTAAGGCGTGGTGGCGGATCACGAATGCATTAAGCGTCTTCCTCCGCCTGAGATCGATAAATCTCGAATCGAGCCTGGTATCGATGTCTGCGTCGACCTTTCCTGTGATATCCATCGGTAGCGGAGAATCCGATTCAGAAAGCACGCTTAACGTCTGCGGGATGATTTCGTACCCGCGTGGGGCTTTATCTTCCCTCTTCACAGCTCCGGTCACTGTGAGCACAGACTCTCTGATCAGTCTTCTGGCAGACTCGAAGAGCTCGGGATCGGTCTTCTTCTTGACCATAGTGATCTGCATGAAACCACCCCGGTCCCGCAATATAAGGAAGTATATCCCTCCAAGGTCGCGCATCTCGTGTATCCAGCCCGCGACCGTTACGGTGTCGCCGCTCATATCAGGCGTGATATCGGATGCATAATGAGTTCGCATGATGTCCATAATGGGTGTAAATGCGGGGGTTTGTGTTATATGTTTTGGTGGATTTTAAAATGCAAAGCCGCGAGCTTGCGGAGACTACAGAGCGGGATGCGAGGTAGTTTCCTTGTAAAGAAAGAAAGATTTATTAACTATCTTCCCCCTATACAGTGTATGGATAAAGATACGAGAATAAAGATAAAATTATATACATTAATTTTGAGGATGAGCGGCTCCTGCCAATCGAAAGAGAAGATCTCGATCTGATCTTAGAATCGTACTACGAACTGTATCCGGAAAATATTGGCGAAAAACTCTACATATTCTTTGATGAGATACAGACCGTCCCCTTCTGGAATCTCTTCCTCAGACGAATCTATGACCAGGAGAATGTGGAGATATGTGTTGCCGGTTCAAGCTCAAAACTGCTGAGTAAAGAGATAGCAACCCAGTTAAGGGGAAGAACATTAACTTATCTCATATTTCCCTACTCTTTTAAGGAATTTTTAAGAGCTAAAGGCGTGACTCTGGAAAGGCACTTCGAATATACGCATTTACGCTACCGGATAAAAAAACTACTTCGAGAGTACATCTTGTTTGGTGGATTTTCGGAAATTGCTGAGAGGGATGAACCGCTCAAAACAAAGATTCTTCAGGAGTGCTTCGAACTGATATTTTACAGGGATCTGGTAGGGCGATATAGAATAAGAAACTTTGGCGTGGTGCGAGGGATGATGCTCTATCTTGTGAACAACTTCTCGTCATAGTTTTCAACGAATAAATAGTATAACCTGTTGAAGTCGCAGGGAAAGAAAGTTAGCAAAAATACCTTATTCACATACATGTCCTGCATGGCAGATATAAACTTTATATCGTTAGTTCCAAAATACGGCAAATTAAAGGAACAGTTTGCAAACCCGAAGAAAGTTTATCTGATCGATACAGGTCTGATCAACGCGATTGCACTTGAGTTTTCGAGTGATATTGGCAGATTGTACGAGAATATCGTCTTTATAGAGCTTAAGAGACGGGAAAAGGAGATATATTACTGGAAGAATAAGCACGAATGTGATTTTCTGGTTAAAGATGGAGAAGAAGTGGAGGAAGTGATACAGGTCTGTTATGATCTGACAGAAGAGAACAGAGAGCAGGAAATTAACGGCATAACTGAGGCTATGGACGAATTCCGGCTGGGTAGGGGTCTGGTGATAACAGGGGATCTCGGAGGAGAGGAAGAGATTTCATGCGGGACTATATCATATAAACCCCTCTGGAAGTGGCTGCTGGACTGAAACCGTCTCGTTTCAGTTCCGTTTCAATCCGGCAAACGCCACCAACACTTGACCGCCAAAGACGCGATACGGTCAGATTATCTTCGCATCCATCACCGCACCGCAGTCGCCAGTGATCGTTATGATTGTGAGATTCAAGTCGCCCTGATTGAATGCCACAGCACACTCGAGGTCATCAGTTGTGTTCGCTCTAAGTTCGTTTACACGGGCGGTTGCATTCTCGCTGATACCGATGCATGTGATGGTACGCTCGCACCCGTCACCCACAGGGTGCACCGCAACATAATACTGGTTTGCAACGGGGGAGTATATACTCACTTCCTGGTACGGCGCATCAAGATCCACGTTCCCGAGCAATTCACTGAAGTACGGATATGCGTTCGGTGCGCTCTCATTATCGATCACATCTACCGTCGCCTCGATATTTCTGCGCGGACCAAGGATGCATGGATCACCCATGATGTTGCATACGTCCTTGTTTCGGATAATCACCCGATAACCATTGTACTTGGATGGTGAGGGAATGGAAGAAGACCCGAGTACCAACTTTCTCGGATACAGCGTGTGTAATCCAATCTGGCTACCATCCCCGAATCTGGCCGCGTAGGAATCAGTGACGTTTGTGCCATAGAACCCCTGCGGGACTATCTGTTCCGCAAGCGGCGTCCCTTCCAGATCCTCAGAATGAACATACTGTGCCATAAGCACACCCGGTGGGCTCGCATTAAGCCCGTCTGCTACCGAATAAAGCGGATGATCAACGAGTTTTCCAAAGGTGTTCAATGGTATGCGATTGTCACTGCCTGACTGCTGTGTGGGCTGGGCTGCATTATCAGGTTCGTTATCCCCCCAAAAAAGAGGCATCAGTGGAGCTATTATCATCAGGAGAATCATTAGCCCGGCAAGCGCAAGTAGGATAATGGTGGAAGTCTTATATTGTGCCATGTTAATCCAGTATTGGCAGCAGGCGTTATTAATCTTATCAGGGCATTAGCCTACGATGTTTTGCTTTCCATGCTCTTCATAACCTCATCCATCCGATCCACGATCGCCTCAAACGATCTGGCAGTGGCTGAATTAATCTCCAGCACAAAGGGAATGCCGCTGTCACCGGACCTTACAACCATAGGATCGAGCGGCACGCTTCCGAGAAACGGCACGCCCATCTCCGCAGCAACGCGTTCTCCGCCGCCTTTCCCGAATAGATCGATCGCGCAACCACAGTGTGGACAGACAAAGCCGCTCATGTTCTCGATGATCCCGATGACCGGAATATCAAGATACCGTGCCAGGTTTATTGCCTTCCTCGTATCGAGGAGCGCAACATCCTGAGGTGTGGTGACGATGATTGCGCCATCGACATCCATAAGCTCTGCAATGCTCAGCGGTTCGTCGCCGGTTCCGGGCGGGAGGTCGATTAACAGGTAGTCGAGCGCACCCATCCAGTCCCACCGAATCCCCTCTACGAACTGCCGTATAAAGTCCGTTCTGAGCTGACCGTGCCACGGTACAGCAGCATCCTTTTCGATCATAAAAGCCATCGACATGACCGAAAGCCCGTGATCGCAACCCAAGGGAAGGTGCACCGGTATCAGCAGCTCTTCGTCCGCCGATGGGAGTTCGTCCTCGATATTTAGCATCTTTGGTATGTTGGGTCCTGTGATGTCTGCATCGAGCAATCCGGTATTCTTCCGGTTCTCGACCAGCCTGAGCGCAAGATTGACCGCGACTGTGGTCTTGCCGACGCCGCCCTTGCCGCTCATGATCATGATCCTGTGTCGTATCGAGTCTGTTTCGTCTATTTCGCCTGTTTCGGTCATTTTGGTGTGATCCTCTCAAATTAAGTTAATTCGCCCGTCAACCCTTAAATATCACACGCGCATCCACAGCCACCACACCCATTTCACACGCGATGAGCGGGTTGATATCGAGTTCGAGTATATTCTCCTTCGCAGCCATCTCAGATACCTTCAGTATAGTATCAACTATCGCGCCCACGTTGCATCCAGCCAAAATCAAGTGCCCTCTGATCTCCTCGGTCATCTCGAGCGCATCCTGCTCTGTAAGCGGGACTATCCGAAACGAGACATCGTCGAGCACCTCAACAAAGACCCCACCAAGCCCGAACATCACGGCATGACCGAACTGTGAATCGAATGTTATCCCGATTACGACCTCAGTTCCACGCGGCACCATCTCCTGGACGAGAACTCCATCGATTCGTGCGTCCGGAGCGTGTTTCTTCGCATTCGCAACAATCGTCTCGAATGCCGCTCCCACATCCTGCGCGCCCACATCGAGAAGGACGCCTCCGGCAGCGTTCTTATGCGCGATATCCGGAGATGAGATCTTCATTGCAACAGGAAACCCGATCTCGCTTGCAAGCAGAAGC
The DNA here is from genome assembly GCA_003661105.1 of Methanosarcinales archaeon. Taxonomy (GTDB): domain Archaea; phylum Halobacteriota; class Methanosarcinia; order Methanosarcinales; family Methanogasteraceae; genus Methanogaster_A. Next base: position 9,733 of record QMVM01000035.1, read on the forward strand.
GCATCCTCCTTGCTCCTTGCCACAGCTTCCCTTGTTACTGGTACCCCGTACTCTGCCAGAAGTTTTTTCGATTCGTATTCGGTTAATATATTCATCTCTTCTGCAAAATCCTTTTGTAACGCACCAGATTATTAAGTGCGACTACCGCACGCTCTGGCAGTGGATAGTTTGGTATTCTGTTCTTTTCTAAGAGTTTTACCGCCGTCCCGATGCCGGTTCCACCGATCCATGATGTTATCACCGGTTTATCACACCCTTCACTCGCATCGATCACTGCCTCTGCCGGCAGGCACGGATCCACCATCTCGGCATGGACATATATCACCAAAAGAGAGTTTATGCCGGGATCAGAGAGCATGATATCCATAACAGCCTTAAACATCTCGTAGCTGCCATCTCCTGCAGTATCCAGAGGGTTCGCAGGCGTTGCAATCGCCGGAAGCACTCCTGATAGCATCCGAATCGTACCTTCCGACAGATCCGGAAGATGAAGTCCGAGGTCTTCACATAGGTCTGCTGCCAAAATTGCAGCACCGCCACCGTTCGAGACGATCCCGATGCCATCCCCTGCGGGCGGAGAGATCGAGAGCGCAAGTGCCGAATCAAACAACTCCTCGATAACCCTCGCACGGATGACCCCTGCCTGCTTAAATGCCCCGTCATAAATCCGGTCGGTGCCGGCAAGAGAGCCTGTGTGTGATAGTGCAGCCTTGCTTCCTGCCTGAGATCTCCCGGTCTTGAGCGCGATTACCGGCTTTCTGATCCCGCTTGCGACATCGATGAATCGCCTTCCCCGCTCTATCCCCTCGATATACATCATGATCGTTTTTGTGTGCCGATCAGCACTCAGATGCTCCAGAATGTCGGAATCATCGACGTCTACCTTGTTCCCGAGCCCGACAACGAGGTGAAGCCCCATCCGCTGGCTTGCAGCCCAGTCCACAAGCGCAAGCCCGAATGTTCCGCTCTGGGTCACAAACGAGATTCCGCCTGTCTCTGGCATCTGCGGGATGATGCTCGCATTCAGGTGGAGCTGCGTGTTGATGAAGCCAAACGTGTTCGGACCGATCATCCGCATCTCGTAGCCCCTCGCAATATCGCGGACCCTGTCCTCGAGTTCAGTGTTTCCGACCTCGCCAAAGCCCGCGGATACGATCACGACACCCCGGACGCCAATTCTCCCGCATTCCTCCAGAACCATGGGAACACTTCCTGCCGGAACTGCGATTATGCCGAGATCAACTCTATGGGGGAGGTCGAGAACCGAAGAATAGCACCTCATCCCCAGAACCTCGTCTTCGTTTGGGTTTACCGGATAAACCTCTCTTAAGTATCCTCCCGAAATGATGTTATCTAATATCCGGTATCCCCATTTTTCACGATTCAAGGATGCGCCGATCACCGCAATCGAATCCGGCTCAAGGACCTTTGAGAGCATGAGGGAAGGGTTACATGCATCCGCGGTAGCTCATCGCAGAGATCACCCGTTCTTTTGCGATCATTTCAGCGGCATCCCGGGGATACAAACCCTCGTTGTACGTTCTATCGAGGATTTTCTTTGTGTTCGCTCTTATCTTACTCTTGATTTCTGAAAAAGCCTCTTTCTCGCTCCCGTGCCTGTATTCGACCGCAGCCGCGATGACGCCGCCGGCATTGGCTATAAAGTCAGGGACCGATAGAACGCCCCTCTCGTGAAGTGCCTTCTCGGCTCCAGTCGTTATCGCAATATTCGCACCCTGAAGTACGAGCTTTGTGTCAAGTGTGTTGACGTTTCTCTCATCGATGACGTCAGGTCTTGCAGCAGGAACGAATATATCGCCGGGAATCTTCAAGAGATCCTCGGTCTTCAGCTTTTCCGCGTCCTCGTAATAGATGACAGATCCTTTACTCTCCTTTACCTGTATCAATCCCGAAACACCGATCCCATCCTTATTGTATACGGTTCCGCTTGTATCGCTCGCAGCCACAAGAATTACTCCCTTCTCTTCGAGAAATCGCGCCACGTTCTTGCCCACGTTCCCGAAGCCCTCGATAACGAGTCTTGCGCCATTCAAATCCATAGCTATGTATTCCTTCGCAACTTCTGCACATTCTGCGATCCCGAAACCGGTTGCCCCAATCTCATCGAGGGGGATTCCGCCAAGCACTCTCGGAAGACCGACGGCCCGCTTTATTTCATCGAATATATACGCCATACATGATTCATCGGTGCCCATATCAGGACCGGGCGTGTAATCGTGAAGAGATTCGATCGCTCTTGCGAACATTCGTATGAGGCACTCTTTATCTACCGTCTTCGGGTCTGCGATGATTCCGGCTTTGCCGCCACCATGCGGAAGCCCTGCCGCAGCATTCTTGAGTGTCATCGCCCTTGCAAGTCGCCTTATCTCTGTTGTGGTGATGTCCGGAGCCATCCGGACGCCGCCGATGGAGGGTCCTGCCGCAGCATTGTCGATTACCACGATCGCTCTTAATTTTGCGATGGGTTCGTAGATGTGGATTATCTTCTCAGGTCCAAGATCGTCAGTGTATTCTTCAAAGATTGTTTGGCTTACGTCCATGATATCAGATCCTCCTCTTTGCCCGGCAGTTCTGGTATTCTGTGGTTCTCTATCTTTAATACAATGCGATAAAACTTACG